>JAGBZE010000124.1 GCA_017628435.1 Akkermansia sp. | reverse complement strand
TTGTGTGCGGCGGTTGCCGCACCTGTAAACAAAATTACCTGAGAAATCTCAGGTAATTTTCATTTCTTTGCGCGGCCGCCAGGCTGCGCACTAACTGCTCATTCTGCATTCTGCGTTTTGAAATCTGCGTTCCACAAATCGTCATCGAGTTTTTAGTGGTCCCCAATTTGTAATTCGTTTTGCAGCTTGCCTTGCGTATCCATTTCTGATAACATGGGGAGCGTTATGAATTCCCCCATGCAGGATAACGAGGAAGCCACGCTTGCAGAACTGGAGGCGCGCGCACGTGAACTGGAAAGCGAATTAGCGGGTATACAGTCTGCTATCGCTATCCTTCTGGCTCGCATGAATGACAGGCATACCCCGGCAGCAGGCAAAGAAGTGCCGCTGGCTCCGGCATGGGATACACCTATCCCGGTATCTGCGCCCCCGCAATATTCCACGGAGGAAGATAAGGCAGATGATTCCGGCATGATTCATCTTCAATCGCTTCAGCCGCACCATGCCCTGCGCAGCAAGTGGGGGCTGGGAAGCGGCCTGGAAAGCGCAGAGGAAGCCATCCAGGAACTGCCTGTTCCCGCAGAGGAAGCTCCGGTTGCAACAGAGCTGCGTTTGTTCGGTTTACTTCCCAGCGGCGAGCCCTGGGAACAGCGTATTCCTTTTGCATTCATTGCCTCAGACAATGACGTTATCCTGGGCCGCGATGCCAGCGCAGCTAACATTGTTCTGGAAGATGCCTGCGTCTCCCGCGCCCACATTCAATTCGGGCTGAATGAATACGGCCTCGTCATCAGCGACCTGGGCTCCACCAATGGAACAGCGGTCAATGGCGAACCGATGACCGCGTATGACAACTACCGGGCCATCCAGAACGGCGATACCATCACCATCGGCAGCATCAACCTGCAGGTGGAATTCATCTGATTTTCTACCCCCCCATGAAAACAGGTTTTGGATTTGCAATTGCAATGCTCGGCCTGAGTACCGGATTATGCCAGGCGGCAGAGAAACCCGGCCAGAATTACCTGTGGTATAAACAACCGGCCGTTGTTCAGCCTGCAACCCTTCCCTGGGCTCAGGGAGAATCTGAGTCCGGCAACCTGCCCGGCAAGGCAGATAAAGATCCGTGGGAATCTCAATCTCTCCCGGTGGGTAACGGTCGCGTGGGTGGCACTATCTTCGGCGGCGACAAGCGCGAACGCATCAACCTGAATGAAGTCAGTCTCTGGAGTGGTGGCCCCAACCTGCCAGGCAACGGCAGTGGCTATGACTACGGTCCCACTACAGGAAAAGATGGATTCGGCTCCTACCAGCCATTCGGTAATCTGTATATTGATTTTGACTTGAACGGGAAAAGCGAGAACTACACGCGTTCCCTGGATCTGCGCGATGGCATAGCCAGAGTGACTTTCACCAATGACGGAGAGGAACACGAACGCGAATGCTTTGTAAGTGAACCCGACAATGTGCTGATTTACACGGCGCGCACCGATTCACCCAACGGCATGAGCGCCCGCATTGCCATCACCCCCAACCACACGGTAACCTACAGCAAGCAGAAGAGCGGCGTGGTCATGAGCGGTACCCTGGCCAATGGCGAGAAGTTCGAAGGCAACGTATATGTCAAGGTGAAGGGTGGCAGAGTCTCCACAAAGGGCAAGGGCGGCCTCGTAAACATCAGCGAGTATGGGAACCCCGGCAAGAATGACATGTATCCGATTTTCAATGCGGACAACATTCCCTGGGTAGAGGTAAAAAATGCAGAATGCATCACCATTTATGTCTCGCTGGCCACGGATTACAAGATGGATTATGCCAGCAACTGGAAGGGCAAGGAGCCGTCCGCTATCAATAAGAAGATTCTGGCTGCCGTCACAGATAAAAGCTACGCCGACCTGAAGAAGGCTCATACCTCCCATTACAAGAAGCTTTTCAACAGATTGAGTCTGAGCCTGGGCAAGAGCGACAAGGATACCGCCGCCCTGCCCACGGACGAACGCATCGCAGCCTACAGGAATCAGGGAGCAGACCCCGAGCTGGAGGCCACCATCTACCAATATGGCCGTTATGTGCTCATCAGTGGTTCCCGCCCAGGCAATCTACCGGTGAACCTGCAGGGCATATGGAATGACAAGGTGCACGCAGCCTGGGCCAGCGATTACCACAATAACATCAACCTCCAGATGTGCTACTGGGGTGCAGAGGTGGGTAACCTTTCCGAATGCCACATGCCTTTCATCCATTTCATGAAGGCCATGGAAACGCCGCTCACCAACATGACCAGCAAGCATTTCGGCCCATCTGCCAAGGGGTGGACAACCCGCATTTCCCAGAATCCATGGGGCGGCGGTGGCTGGACAGAATGGAACCCGCCGGTAAATGCCTGGTATGCCCTGCACCTCTGGGACCACTACAACTTCACCCACGATAAGGCATACCTCAAGAATGTAGGCTACCCGATTCTCAAAAACATCTGCGCCTTCTGGGAAAGCCATCTCAAGGAGCTTGGCGCAGGCGGTGCCGGCCTTATCTCCGAAGGAAAACCTCTGAATGTGGCAGATTACCCGGAGCTTAAGAAAATCAAGGCCGGGTCTCTGGTATCGCCCAACAGCTGGTCCCACGAATGGGGCCCCCACGAGGACGGCGTGATGCACGACCAGCAGCTCATCTGGGAGCTGTTCGACAATACGGCCAAGGCCGCCAAGGTGCTCGGGCAGGATGGAGCCTGGGCCAGGAAGCTCATCTCCCTGCGAGACCGCCTGGTACCCAGCCGCGTGGCTGATGGCGGCTACCTGCAGGAATGGATTATTGACCGCCCCAACATGGTATCCGGGCATCGTCACACCTCACACCTCATTGGAGTATTCCCCGGTTCCTCCATTTCCATGGCCAAAACGCCGGAACTGGCCAAAGCGGCCATGAAGAGCCTGGAACTTCGCGGGTGCGGTGGCGATAACCGCCGCAGCTGGACCTGGCCATGGCGCACGGCGCTCTGGGCACGCTTCGGCAACACCGAACAGGCCTACGAAATGGTGCAAAGCTATATCCGCTACAATGTGCTCGACAACCTCTTCGGCAACCACCCACCCCTGCAGATGGACGGCACCTACGGCATGACCGGCGGTATGAGCGAAATGCTGGTGCAAAGCCACGCCGGCCAGATTGAACTGCTGCCCACCCTGCCCGAAGCCTGGAGCAATGGCTATGTGAAAGGCATCCGCGCACGAGGAGATATCACCATTGATATGGAATGGGAGGATGGCAAGGTGACCAGCTACAAGCTGACCTCTAAAACAAACACTTCTCCGATTACCGTGGTGGTGAATGGAGAGAAGAAAAAAATCACGCCTGAGAGTCTGGCTGATTCAAAAGCAGAGAATGATAACGCGGAAACAGGCAAGAAAAAGAAGTCGACCAAAAAGA
>JAGBZE010000123.1 GCA_017628435.1 Akkermansia sp. | reverse complement strand
GGTTATCAAGACCATGGAGCCCACCTTCGGCGCCATCAACCTGGAAGATATCAAGGCCCCCGAGTGCTTCGTGGTGGAGTAGCGCCTGCGCGAGGAAATGAACATCCCCGTGTTCCACGATGACCAGCACGGCACGGCTGTGATTTCTGGTGCAGCCCTGCTGAATGCTGCTCACCTGACTGGCCGCCTGCTGCAGGATATGCGCTGCGTAGTCTGCGGTGCCGGTGCTGCCGGTATCGCCTGTGCCAAGTTCTACATGGCCCTGGGTATTCGCCGCGAGAATATCTTCATGTTCGACTCCAAGGGCCTCATTCACACCGGCCGTCTCGACCTGCATCCCACCAAGGCCATGTTTGCCCAGAGTGAGGACTGCACACTGGAGGTTGCCCTGCAGGGCGCTGATATCTTCCTTGGCCTGTCCAAGAAGGGCCTCCTCAAGCCGGAAATGGTGAAGAGCATGGCTCCCAGCCCCATTATCTTTGCCTGCGCCAACCCCGACCCCGAAATCACCTACGACGAAGCCAAGGCCGCCCGCCCGGACTGCATCATGGGCTCCGGCCGCAGCGACTGGCCGAACCAGGTGAACAACGTGAGCTGCTTCCCCTACATGTTCCGCGCTGCTCTCGATATGGAGGCCACCAGCATCAGCGAGGCCATGAAGATTGCCGCCGCCCGCGCCCTGGCAGACCTGGCCCGCCAGCCCGTGCCCGCCGAAGTGGTGGCGGCCAATGGTGGCGTGCCGCTGGAATTCGGTCGCGACTATGTGATTCCGAAGCCCTTCGACCCGCGCATGATTGAGTACCTCTGCCCTGCCATTGCTGAGGCTGCCGTGCTTTCCGGCGTGGCTCGCCGCCCGCTACCGGAGCGCGAGGCCTACACCGCCGAGCTCAAGGCCCGCGTGGCCAAGGTTCACGAGCGCACCCACGCTTTGGTGGACAGCTACAAGGCATAAGCCTGATTGCCATTCTTTATACGGAGCGCAGGAAATAGCCTGCGCTCCGTTTTCTTGTGCTTACCTGCTTTAGGCTTGCGTGGTCGTGAGCGCGGGTGTAGAATGCGGGCATGTCCCGAATCGATGACCTTTTTGCATTTTTGAGCATTCCGAGTGTCTCTGCCCAGGCAGAGCATGCTGCAGATGTGGAGCGCTGCGCAGATTTCCTGGTAAGCAAGCTTACCGGCATGGGCTTTACTGCCACGAAGTACCTGACCGATATTCACCCGATTGTGGTGGCCCACAGCCCGAAGGTGGAGGGCGCGCCCACGGTGTTGATTTATGGCCATTACGATGTGATGCCGGTCGACCCCATCAGCGAGTGGAAGAGCGACCCCTTCAAGCCGGAAATCCGCGATGGCCGCGTGTATGCCCGTGGTGCCTCCGATGACAAGGGCGAAATTATGGCTATGATTCTGGCTGCGGAGGAGGTTATTGCAGAGGATGGAGCGCTGCCGCTGAACATTACCTATCTTTTCGAGGGCGAGGAGGAGCGCGGCTCTGCCAGCCTGTACGAGTTTATGAAGCGCCCGGACGCCAGGGAACTGCTGGCCTGCGATGTCATCGTGGTGAGCGATACCGGCATGGCTGCTGTGGATATCCCCTCCTTCTCCTACGGCTTGAAGGGGCTCTGCTGCTTTGAGCTGGAGGTATCTGCTCCGGCCATGGATCTGCACTCCGGTATCTTCGGCGGTGCCGTGGCCAACCCCATCACCACGCTGTGTGAGATGATTGCCAGCACTCATGATGCAGATAACCACGTGAGCATTGATGGCTTCTACGATGGTGTGATGGAGATTCAGGACTGGGAGCGTGAAAGCTGGCGCCGCGTGCCCGGCATGAGCAATGCCGAGCTGGCCGAGCTCACCGGTGTGCCCGAGCTCCGCACGGAAACCGGTTTTACCGGTGCCGAGTGTGTGTATGCCCGCCCCACTTTCGAGCTGAACGGTATTTCCGGCGGTTACGAGGGTGAGGGCTCCAAGACAGTGATTCCGACCCATGCCATTGCCAAGATGAGCTGCCGCCTGGTGCCCGGCCAGGTGCCTGAGGAGGTGATGAAGAAGGTGGAAGCCCACTTTGTGAAGGTGTGTCCGCCCAGCGTGCGCATGAAGTTCACCCCGCAACACACTGGCGAGGCTTACCTGAGCGACCCGAACTCCTCTTTCGGTAAGGCTGCTCAGCAGGCTCAGGAAATGACCTTCGGCAACAAGCCTGTGCTGGTGCGTGAGGGTGGTTCCATCCCGATTATTGCAGAGGTTTCCAAGGTGCTGGGCAAGGATGCCCTCTTCCTCGGGCTCGACCTGCCGGATGCCCGCATCCACTCCCCGAACGAGAATATGCGCGTGGAGATTTTCGAGAAGGGCATCGAGATGGGCAAGAATATGATTCGCCTGATGGCTAAGGCTCAGTAATGGATGCCGTTTCCATAACCGATGTGCACAAGAGCTTCCCCGGCCACTGGGGCAGGGGAGGCGTGTACGCTGTGAAGGGCGTGAGCCTGAGTATTCCGGAGGGTGGAGTATACGGGCTCATTGGCCCCAACGGCAGCGGTAAGAGCACGGTGATGAAGTTACTGGTTGGTCTTCTTGCTCCTGATGCGGGCTCTTGCAAGGTGTTCGGCCTTCCTGCCACCGCCTCGGCCAACCGTCGCGAAATCGGCTTCCTGCCGGAAAATCCGTACTTTTACAAGTTTCTGACCGGTGAGGAGACGGTGAATTTTTATGGCCGACTTTGCGGATTACGCGGCGCGGCACTCAAGGAACGCACACGTGAGCTTCTGGAACTGGTGGGGCTGACCGAGGCGAAGGATCGCCGCCTGCGCGGGTATTCCAAGGGTATGCTGCAGCGCATCGGGCTGGCTCAGGCTCTGGTGCAGAATCCGCGCCTGCTGGTGCTGGATGAACCTACTGCGGGGGTAGACCCCATCGGCTCCCGTACAATCCGTGATATTATTCTGAATATCAAGAATCAGGGGGTGACGGTGTTCCTCTGTTCGCATTTGCTGGAGCAGGTGCAGGAAATCTGCGATCGCGTAGGCGTACTTTACCAGGGCTGCCTGATTGCGGAGGGGGCTATGGATGAGCTGACCCGCGATGAGCACCATAGCGAAATCACCCTGACTAACCCCAGCCCGGAGCTGCTGGAGCAGATGCGCCGACTGGCCGGCGATGCCTGGCAAGATTGCCGGCCTGCCCGTAATTCTCTGGAAACCGTTTTCCTGCGCGGTATTCAGGCCAAGCTGCGCGAGCAAGGAAAATAAAGGGGAAAATCAGAAATCCCGGACTACTTTTCGGATGGCTTCTCTCAGGCGGGAGGAGCCATAACATTTTTCCCGCTGCAGGCGGATGCAGGCCAGGCGGAAATTGTTCAACGCTTTATCCAGCATAACCATGTGCTGGGTTAGTGCTGGCTCAGGCATTTCGGGCGTGTTTTCTGCAGCATTGCTCTGAATCAGGTATTCCTGATGCAGCCTCAACAGCGTGGGGGCTGCAGCATCAGCTGTACTTTTATTCTCTACCCTGTTCAGTATGCGCGTCATGCTGTTCAGCGCGTTCAGCATGGCTTGTGCCGGTGGGGGCTGTATCAGGGCAGATGTGCGGTTGCTGTGGCCGTGTGCCTGCGCAACATGCCCGATAAGCAGACCTCCGCACAGGAGAACGGCAAGAATGCGTATCTGGCTCATTCCTGTGTGTTGGGAATGCTGTTCATTACCGGGCCCAGAGCATCCAGCAGCGCCTGAGATCCGTAGGCATTGTTCATGGCAATCTGGATGAGGGTAACCAGGAAATTGTTCACAATATGCTGTACTTCAGGGAGGTTGATATTGCTGCGCACCAGCTGCTCTATCTCATTGGTGGGGCGGGGCATGTCTTCCGTTTTTCTCTGCAGTTCCAGCAATTTGGCGGTGGTGTCGCGTACCTGTGGCGCTGCGGTATCTGCACTGGCCTGGTCCTTGACTGATTCCAATACCTGCGTCAGGTTCTTGATGACAGATATTACATCATTTGCCAGTTTTGCGTATTCTTCTGCGGCGGGCGCAGTTGCTTTGTTTCCGTACGATATGTCGGCCATGCTCAGCGGGGCAAGGGCAAATAAGACTGTCAGAATCAGTGTTCTCATGGTTAAACGGGGCATTTGACTTCACCATGTTACCCCCATCGGCCCCTATTTGTCAATCTTCTTCTGCGGTGTTTGTGATGTAGAAAATGGCAAAACCTACCAAAAAGGTAGAGAAAAGTATTGATTTGGATATTGGGTTGTGCTAGACTGCGCGCAAGGAAAAATAGAAAGAAACAGAAAATGAAGACAACTATTAGCAAGATTAGTGCGCGGGAGATACTGGATTCCCGCGGAAATCCGACCGTTGAAGCCGTGGTGACGCTTGAGGGCGGCTCCTATGGGCATGCCTCCGTGCCGAGCGGGGCTTCCACGGGTGAGCATGAGGCCTGCGAGCTGCGCGATGGCGACAAGAACCGCTACCGTGGTAAGGGTGTGCTGAAGGCGGTGGAATATGCCAACACCGAACTGGCTGCCGCCCTGGTGGGTATGGATGCCACTCAGCAGATAGCGGTGGATTCCCGTATGCGCGAGGTGGACGGAACCCCGAACAAGAGTCGCGTAGGGGCCAATGCCGTGCTGGCCATCTCCCTGGCTACAGCCCGCGCCGCCGCCTGGGCCACCGGGCAGCCCCTGTATCGCTATCTGGGCGGCCCGAATGCCCATATTCTGCCGGTGCCGATGATGAACGTGCTGAATGCCGGCGCGCATTCGGATGCCCCCATTGATTTCCAGGAATTCATGATTATACCCCGAGGGCTGCCCTCCTATCGCGAGGCTCTGCGTTGCGGTGCGGAGGTGTTTCATGCCTTGGCCGCAGTGTTGCGGAAGAAGGGGCTGAGCACTGCCGTGGGCGATGAAGGTGGCTATGCCCCGAATCTGCACAGTGCGGATGAAGCGCTTGATACAATCGTGGAGGCTATCTGTGATGCCGGGTACGAACCGGGCAGGGAGGTGGCGCTGGCGCTGGATGTGGCCAGCTCAGAGTTTTACGATGCAGAAAGCGGGCTTTATGTATTCAAGAAGAGCACGGGCGATAAGCTTACCGCCTCTCAGCTGACATCGTACTACGAAGACCTCATCAAGCGTTACCCCATCATCTCCATTGAGGACGGCTGCGCTGAGAACGACTGGAAAGGCTGGGAGATCCTGACCAACGCCATTGGAAATCGCTGCCAGCTGGTGGGCGATGACCTCTTCGTGACCAATGTGGAATTCCTGCGCCGGGGAATTGAGCTCGGTGTGGCAAACTCCATCCTGGTGAAGTTGAATCAGATCGGCTCGCTGAGTGAAACCTTTGAGGCGGTGCGTCTGGCAACCACTCATGGCTACACTGCCGTCATATCTCACCGCAGTGGGGAAACGGAGGACTCTTTCATTGCAGACCTCGCCGTGGCTACCAATGCCGGTCAGATTAAGACGGGCTCCCTTTCCCGTGCTGACCGACTGGCCAAGTATAACCAGCTGCTGCGCATTGAGGAACAGCTTGGTGCAGCTGCTCGTTATGGCTGCTGATGGCTGGATTTTCATAGGTGACAAGGAGCCATCCATCGCAATGCGGTGGGTGGTTTCTTCTATAGAAACGAGGTTGCGGAGGGTGAGTTCTGGCATAAAATTGGGTCGTAAAACCGCGCAGCGGTGATTTTGAGCTTGTCACTTGGGTAGAGAATGCGATATACTCGCGCCGTAACGTTATGAATATTCAACCGAAATTCACTCCCGTGCTCGACCCGGCCTTCGTGGCTCCGGTGCTTTGGAACAAGGCTTTTGCCGATAAGGTGGCTGCAACTCCCGGTTCTCACACTGTGGATCTGGCCCTGACCCGTCTGGACGGAACCTGCTTCCGCTGGAGCGGCAAGATTCTGCCCCAGGAAGGCGAGAACATTGCCCTGAACAACCAGTACATCGAACGTATCGTCAAGTTCCTGCTCTGGATGAAGGGTGGCTGCACCATCATGGTGGCTGGCGATGACCAGATTGCCGATATGCTGGCTGCTACCTACTGCGCCGGCGGTGCCCGTGAATTCGACTGGGATTTCATTGGTAAGAAGATTTATGACCAGCCCATCCAGGTGGTGAAGGTGGCCAGCGCTGCTGACCTGCCCGCTGAAAACAGCACCTCCGTATCCCTGGGCCGCAATTTGGACGGCTACCGCATCGGTTTCGACCTCGGTGGTTCCGACCGCAAGTGCGCAGCTGTGGTGAACGGTGAGGTTGTGTTCTCCGAAGAAGTGGTGTGGGATCCCTACCACCAGACCGACCCCATGTACCAGCTTGAAGGTGTGGATGACTCCCTGCTTCGCGCTGCCAAGCACCTTCCCCAGGTGGACGCTATCGGTGGTTCCGCCGCTGGTGTGTATGTGAACAGCGAGCCTCGCGTGGGTTCCCTTTTCCGTGGTATTTCCCCGGAGGATTTCCAGAATGTCATTCGTGGTATGTTCGGTACCCTGAAGGATCGCTGGTCCGAGCGTATGGGCAAGGAAGTTCCCTTTGAAGTGGTGAATGACGGTGAAGTGACTGCTCTGGCCGGTGCCATGGGCATGAACGATGACGCCGTGCTCGGTATCGCCATGGGTACCTCCCTGGCTGCCGGTTATGTGGACCCTGAGGGTCACATTATGCCTTGGCTCAACGAGCTTGCCTTCGTTCCCGTGGACTACCAGGAGGACGGCGGCGTGGACGAATGGTCCAAGGATAAGGGCGTAGGCGCTATGTACTTCTCTCAGCAGGCTGTGGCTCGTCTGGCTCCCCGTGCCGGTTTCGAGTTCGGTGGTATGCCCTATCCGGAGCAGCTCAAGAAGGTGCAGGCCGCTATGGCTGAGGGCGACGAGCGTGCCCGTAAGATTTACGAGACCATCGGCGTGGAGTTCGGCTATACCATCGCCTACTTCGCTGATTTCTACGATGTGCGCAACCTTCTGTTCCTTGGCCGCGTAGCCACGGGCGACGGTGGTCAGCTCATCATCGACAAGGCCAACGAGGTACTGAAGTCTGAGTTCCCGCAGCTCAACATCACGCTCTGCGTGCCGGATGAGAAGACCAAGCGTCATGGCCAGGCTGTGGCCGCTGCTTCTCTGCCCAAGCTGGGCTAAGAAAATCCTATTTTCAGGGGCAGGGGAGGGTGAATACTCCTCTGCCCCTTTTCTCTTTTCTATCTACTCATTCCTCTCTCTCCATCTCCTATGAGTGAACACCCCGAATACTGGACCTGTCCGCATTGCCGGACTCAGCAGGATATTGCCGAGGTCGGCTTCTTTGCGGAAATTGTGTGCCCTCAGTGCGGTGGACATGCGCATGTACACAGCATGCTCTCTAACTACAAGGTAGAGTCTGTGCTGGGAATAGGCGGGATGAGTGTTGTATTCAAGGCCAGAGATCTGGTGCTCGGGCGTCCGCTAGCCATTAAGGTACTCAATGATACATACCGTGATGCGCCGGAGCGCATAAGCGGTTTTGAGAATGAGTGTTCCTTCATGGCGAAGGTTCGTCATGAGAATGTGGTCTCTATTTACTCTGCCGGTTGGGCGCGTGGTCAGTTTTTCATCGCCATGGAACTGGTTGATGGCCGCAATCTGGAGCTTCTTGTGGCTGAGTCGGGGAGCCTTCCCCCGCTGCAGGCTATAGAGTTTATTCGTCAGGTTGCATTGGGATTACAGGCTGCCCGAGATGCGGGGATTCTGCACCGTGATGTGAAGCCCGGTAACGTGCTCATCACGGAGGATGGTAAGGCTAAAGTGTTGGATTTCGGCCTTTCCCTGGATGAGAAGGACAGTGTGGATGAGGATGAGGTGATATGGGCTACACCCTATTATGTATCTCCGGAGACACTGCGCCGTGAGGAAGAGACTGTACGGGCTGATATCTATGCTCTGGGTATGACTTTCCGCAACCTGCTTACAGGTGAGGCAACGCTGCCCGGTATGCCCCAGAATGTGGCGGATATGCTCGTGGCGAAGAAAACGCTGCCCTCGCTGCAGGAGTCGGCTCCTCAGCTTGATTCCACCCTTTGCAAATTGGTGGATTCTCTTACAGCATTTGAGCCTGCTGGGCGTCCTGCTGATTATAATGAGGTTCTGCGCCGGATTACGAAAGTTCAGAATCGCCTGAAGATGGAGGCTGACCCGGCATTCAGGCTGCGTCGTTATATGCGAAGACTGTATGTCGCTGTGGGGGCGGTTACCAGCGTGGCTGTCGGGGTGGCCGGGGCATTTGCTGTTGCGATGCTTACACCTTCGAGAATTGTTCAGGAGACGTTGAATGCGGATGCTCTGCAATGGGAGGAACCGGAGCGTTTTATGGATGCAGAGGTGGCCATACTGTCGGGTGATAAAAACCAGGCAGAGGCGGCGTTGGGGCTGTTGACATCTGAAGACCTGGATCCTGCTGTAGCTGCGGCCGCAATTTTCCTGCGGACGGCGTTGGATGTGCTGGATGATAAGTCTCCGGCTAACGGTTACAGACGCTTTGATGAGCTTGTAACCAAGGAGCCGGGGGTGGCTCCGATGAGCAAGCCGTTGTATGACTCCTTGTCAGAGTTGGTAGCAGTTTTGCAGAAGGATGTTGCCGAAGCTGCAGAATTGGCTGAGGCGTTGGAACATCCGTTGCTGAAAACTGCGGCCATGGTTCTGGTTGCAGATGGGTATGTTCAGGCTGGTGTTCCCGCTAAGGCAGAGGGGATAATCAACCAGGTGAAGCAAAATCTGGATGCTGAAGAATCTGCCGGTTTGCAGGCTATGGTTGATGCATATGGAAAGGTCGTTCCTCGCCGTTCTGCCCGAATGTGGTATACTGCAGTCAAACGTCTTTTCCTGTCCGGTGATTATGAAAAGGCTCGCTCTGGTCTGGGAAGCCTTCCGGAAATGAAGTTGAGCCGCAATGAAAAGGAGGAAATCCTGGTAATGAAAGAGGCTTCAATCGTGATGTCGGCTATTCATGATGCGCTGAAGAAGCATGGTAGGAAAGCTGCACCAGGCATGAAGCCAGAGGATTTGCGAGTGGCTGCGGCCGGTATGGGGGAAACGGAGAGAGTGCCTCGGGAATTCTACTGCGTAGCGTTGGTGCTTAGTGGCAATTATGATGCTGCTTTCCGTGAGAATCCATATGCCTCGGATTCCGCAAGTCAGGAGCCATTTGCTGTGATGATGCGTGATTGGAAGGCCCGACTGGGGCGCTGAGTCCGCGTCTTATATCCCCATCAGACAGCCCAGCGTGAAAGGCAGAGGTCGGAGCCCTTTGTCCGGCGTCAGTATTTCAGCGTTGGGTACCCTGGCCGCAAAGTTGGCCTTCGGGTTAACCAGAACTGCCTTGTCGCAAATGGAAAGCATGGGCAGGTCTGCAGCGCTGTCGGTATAGCCAATATCTGCATGATTGATGCCGATGGCGGCCAGACGCACCAGCTTGTTAGCCCCTTTGTTGTTGCCGGGGGCAGGGATAGCTGGCATGAGCTCAACCCGTTTGCCCAGGGCGGTGGGGGTGCCGATGGTGTGGGTGAATCCCAGCGCTTTACCTACCAGCTGGGTCCACCAGTCCGGCGAGGCGGAGCAGAGCACAGTGGTATCTCCGGCATCCTGGTGTGCGCGCAGCTTGTCGAGCAGGGGCGGGTAGAGAATCCGGAGAATTTCCTCTTGCACAAAGGCTGCGCATTCTTCCTCCAGCTTTTCGCGTTTCATACCCCAGGCATAGGCCAGGAAGGCTCGTTTCATACATTCTGTGTTGATGATATGTAATCCGCGCAGGATGCCCATGGGCAGCAGCCAGAACAGGTAAATGCGGCGCCAGCCATGACGCCGCAGAATCCAGCGGGCGAAGCGAAGCTGCGAATCCCCGGCAAAGAGAGTGCCATCCATGTCAAACAGTGCGGTCATGTTCAGTGGTAACGGTTGTTGATTCTGTGTTTCCAGATTAGCATGATGATGGCGCCCATGATGACACCTCCCAAGTGCCCCGCTTCGCCGCCGGCATTGCTCAGGTTGAAAAGGATGGTGGCAGATGCAATGCTGATGATAATGACGACAAAGGTGCGCAGCCTCAGCGTAACCGGCGGGAAGAGGAGAGAAATTGTCACGTCAGGGTACATGAAGGCGCAGGCAATCATGACTCCGTAGATGGAGGCTGAGGCGCCAATGAGCGGAATCATCTCCCAGCATTGCACGTGCCCTGTGTATCCGGCAAATGCTGCGATTTGGTTGCAGATGATTTCATACTGTGGTGTCTCAGGAATGGAGGTGTACAGGTTGAATCCTGCCAGTAGTGAGGAGAACAGAGCTCCGGCTACGCCGCATACGAGATAAAACGCAAGGAAGCGGCGCGGGGTCATGGCGCTTTCCACGGCGGGACCGAAGAAATAAAGAGCCCACATGTTAAACAGAATGTGACCGAAATTGGCATGCACAAACTGGTAGGTAATCAGGCGCCAGAGCTCGCCCTTCAGAAAACAGGTGAACCAGGAGTAGGCGCAGGTGATTTCGAAAACGGAAGTCTTCGGAGCCTGGGGGAAAGGAATACCCAGTATGGCTTCTTTCTGTACCATGAGCCCCACGAGGAATACCACCGCATTGATGATGATAAGGGAATTGGTGACACTGAGTTTACGCTCGTTCATGATTGTGGACTTAGACTCCTGTCCGGGAGTTGTTGTTCAATTCCTGTTTCAGGCGTGGTGCCGGTCTATATGCTCAATCTCCTCCATGGTGAGCAGGTGCTCCATATGGCAGGCTACATCGTCTGCTCGTTCACTGCTGAGTCCGGCCGCTTCTATCAGAAATCGCTGTAGTATGGCGTGTGCTCGGATAACACGGTCGGCGTATTGCCTGCCTTTTTCTGTGAGTTCAATGGGGGCGTAGCGGCGGTAGGTGATGAGACCTTCTTCTGCCAGCTGGTGAACAGCTGCGGTTACGCTCGGCTTCTTGACATTGAGCATGAGCGCCACGTCGCTCACCTGGGCTTTTCCATTCTCATGGCAAAGGTGCCCGATAGCTTCGAGGTAGTCCTCAGCGCTGCGGCTGAGCCTGGTGAACTTGCTGCTGCTCATGCTTTCTTCTTGCGGAGCGTGGCTACGCATTCCAGGTGTTTGGTCTGCGGGAAAAGGTCGAAGGGTTGCACCTCCACTACCTCGTAGCCTGCCTTGTCGAATTCGGCAAGGTCGCGAATCTGTGTGGCGGGATTGCAGGAAACGTAGACCACGCGAGCGGGGCCGAAGGCAAAGAGCTGGTTGAGGAACACCATATCGCAGCCCTTGCGTGGTGGGTCGATGACTACGGCGCTTTCCTCGGCGGGGAAGTCCACCTGCTCAAAAATAGCCTCGGCGCTGGCGGCCAGGAAGGAGGCGTGAGTGATGCCGTTGCTGCGGGCATTGGCGCGGGCCCAGTCTGCGCTGGTTTCGCTTACTTCTACGCCCAGTACCTTTTCAAAGTGCGGGGCAAGAGTTAGTGCAAAGAGACCGCTGCCGCAGTATGCATCCACCAGGTAGCGGGCGCCATCGGCACAAGCCTGGCGGGCTACATAGCCGGTGAAGGCTGGCAGAATGTAGGGGTTGTTCTGGAAAAAATCACCGGCCAGGAAATTGAAGGTCAGGTCGCCCACCTTTTCTGTGCACACTGCATTGTTGTTAGTGATGACGCTTCCTTCGCTGACGCGCATGAGGAGGGTAGCACCGCGCTTGTACTGGGCTGCTGCCTGGTGCACAGCCTTACGCACTACCGGAAGGGCCTCGTTCAGCTCGGCCATGGCAATGGGGCACTGCTTCACGTCGCACACCTCTGTGCGTGAGCCCACGCGGAGAAACCCGATGTTGCCTACCTTGGCATCCTTGGGCTTATGGAAATGCGGGGTGATCTTGCTGCGGTATCCGTAAATCTGCGGTGAGGCGATGGCGGGCAGTACAGGTAGATCCAACCCGGCCTGCAGGCGCAGCAGGTCTGCTACCTGGGCGGTTTTCCACTCCAGCTGAGCCTGGTATTCCAGATGCTGGTACTGGCAGCCTCCGCAATAACCGTATACCGGGCAGAGGGGCTTTACTCGCAGGTCAGACGGCTCCAGCACTTCAACCAAATCTGCCATGGAGCAGTTCTTCTCATTGCGGTAAATGCGAGCGCGGACACGCTCACCGGGCAGGGTGTAAGGTACAAACACGACCCAGTTGTCAATGCGACCCACACCATGTCCCTGGTTGGAAAGGTTGTCGATGGTGAGCTCTATCTCCTGGTGATAGGCAAAAGGCTCCGGCACAAATTTGCGAGGCGGCGTATCCATGATGTGTCTTAGTTTTCCTTGATGATTTTACCGTCAATATTCATGGGAAGATTCCCCTTCATGACAGGAGAGCGGAATCCGCGCATTTCAACGCTGTTGGGTAAGGGTTCGTCGTTGTCATCGCGGCTGATGGTCTCTTCCGGCGGTGCAAAGCGGCGAGTGCGCAGTGCTCCGGTAGTGACGCTGCCGGGAAGCTGTACCATCACCTCATCCTGGACATTTTTCGGTTCTTCTGCCGGGGGAGGTGTGGGGCGTTGTCCAGGCTTGCTGTTTTCTTGTGCATTAGCAGGCTTCGATTTTGCCTGTTTGCTCAGCAGCTCCTTTGCTGTCTTCTGCTGCTCAGCTGTGGGCACAATTTCTTCCGGAGATTCGGGCCTCTGGTGGCGGTTGCCTCGGCTGGAGAGCAGCCGCGGGGTTCGCCTTGAGCTGGATTCCGCAACCTCGTCCTTTGCCTGAGACTTTCTGGCTTTCTCCTCGGCGGCCTTTTCTTTTCTTGCTTTCTGCTCGGCATCTTTACGAGCTTTTTCTTCCTCTTCGGCCTTGCGCTCAGCTTCTTCGCGAGCCTTTTCTTCGGCTACGCGGCGGGCTTCTTCCTCCTCTTCG
>JAGBZE010000122.1 GCA_017628435.1 Akkermansia sp. | reverse complement strand
ATCTGCAGCGAGGAACGCCGCAGCACCACCAGAGCACTCACAAAGCCGTTGGAAAAGCCAATGACTCCGCAGGCCCAGAGGCTGCGTTGGGCCAGGGGTTCGCTCAGGAATTGCAGAAATTCATTCATGCGGGGACAGAGGTTTTGTTCAGGTTTTGTGGCGTGAGCACATCGGCCACCGGGCCGGCGGCTATCAACTCCCGGCGCAGCAGCAGCGCCTGGTCGAATATCTGCGGGGCGGTGGCCAGGTCATGGTGCGAGGCAATGACCAGGCGACCCTCACCTGCCAGGGTACGCAGCAGCTCTGCGAGCGCCTCGCTACCGGGAACATCCAGCCCGGTGAACGGTTCATCCAGCAGCAGGATGTGTGCCTCCTGGGCCAGGGCTCGTGCCAGGAAACAGCGTTGCTGCTGCCCGCCGCTCAGGGCTCCAATCTGGCGGTTCTGCAAATCCTGCAGCCCCAGGGTGCAAATGGCTTTATCCACGATTTCCTTATCGTGCGGCCGCATAGCCCCCCACATGCCCACGGAGGGATAGCGTCCCATTTCCACCAGCTGGCGCACCGTGATGGGGAATTGCCAGTCCACCTCGTTGCGCTGGGGCAGGTAGGCAATTTCGTTCATGTGTGCGGCCAGGGGGGTATTATTCCAGAGAATATCGCCGCTCCAGATGGGAAGAAGCCCTGCCAGTGCATTGAGCAGGGTGGATTTGCCTGCTCCGTTGGGGCCGATGAGCGCCAGAGTGCTGCCGCAGGCAGCCTCGAAGGAGATGTCATGCAGTGCAGGTTCTGCGCCATAGCCTGCCGTCACCCGGCGGAGCACCAGGTGGTGGTGTGGGTGATGATGATGCCCACCGCCCCAGCAGATGTGGTCTTGTTGGCCGTTTACCATGTGAAAGTCATAATATCGTGAAGTTCGGAGCTGCCCTCTTCCTTCCAGAGTGTTTTCATGATGGCCTCCCGGCCTGTGGGTTCCAGAGTGAGGGAAATAGCCTGGAGCGCGGTGTTCTCCCACTCTGCCAGGATTTCCAGCTCAATGCCCGATTGCTTCGGTAATTCCAGTTCAAATTCATTCTGGTTCAGGGTGGAGTCGAGCTCCTGCCACTCTCCGCCGCTGTGGCGCAGGCGTATGCTGCGGGGGTGCCCGGTGAAGCTGATGGCGGCGTAGGTTGTTTCCTTTTCGGCCATGCTTTCAGTCGGGGCTGTGGCTGCCGGTGTGAGCTCTGCCTTGCGCGTGAGCAGCGGCAGGGGGATTCCTACCAGCAGAACCCCCAGCAGGGTGAGCAGAAATGTGGCACGCGGTGACATGGCTTCTGGTGGAGATTCTATTCTGCTAGTGCTCTGGTGTCAACGCGGCATCGCGACATGTGTTCCTCCAGCTGCGGATAGCCTGCAGGTGCTCCGGGGTGAGCTCGTCATCGCTGAAAAAGCCGATACCATGTACGCCGGTGGCGCAGAGACGCTCCAGCTGCGCGGGTAATTCATTCGCCGGGATATCCGGCAGGTGAATGCCCGGTGCCATGGGGATGCGTGCTTCGCTTTCCCGCATGGCTTGTCTGGTGATATCTGCGGCCCATGCGGCGGGCGCGTTGTAGAAGGAATGGTAGGCCATGGGAAGCACGAGGTCGGCGTGGAAGAATCTCCAGTCCTGGTGCACCATGCGGGAGGCCAGAGCCGGGCTGGGGAAAACAGCGCAGGCGGCCGTCAGCCCATGTCTGCGGATTTCGGCGGCTATTTCGTTGAAAACAGAATAGACGCTGTAAGTCTGGTATTTCCTGAAATCGTTGTGCGCCATGCGGGCGGCACCCTCCTGGCAGGTGGGGCAGTAGCAGTAGTCAAACTCCGGGGCTGGGGTGCTCATATCCAGACCGTATTTCTCCCACAGGGCACGCGGCAGTTCCACATCCGGCATGCGCATGTAGTCTGCCTGGATACCGCTCAAGCCGGGAATCTGCGCCAGGCGGCGCACCTGCTTGAGCAGATGCTGGCGCACCTCCTTGTTGCTCGGGCAGAGAAACTGGTAATACTCCACAAAGGGGCGGTCCTCCGGCTTGTGGCAGGATTTGCCGAGCTTGTTCACGGCATACCACTCCGGATGCTGGAGCGCCTCGGTATCGCCGGGACGGTTCAGCGCCCAGAGCCATGCGAAAACGCGCAGCCCTTCCTGCCGGGCCAGGGCGGTGAGCTGCTCGATGCGTTCAGGAGGACCATCGATGATGATGGTACCGATGCCCGCCTGGGCATAGCTGCGGAAACGGGTGGTCCATTCGGCAGCGCTGCGTTCGTTGTTGCCATGAACCCAGAGGTAGAGCTCCGTAGGCTGCTGTTGCGGGGCCGATGCCTTGAATCGTCCCTCGCTGTCCAGCCGCATGCGGGTACCGGTTTGCGGACAAGTGGCGGTGAGGATGAAAAAATCCTCCACCGGAAAACTGATGCTCACACCTTCGGGAAGCGTTGCAGCGGGATTGTAGCAGCCGTGCTGTCCCCGGTGTGCCAGCTGGTCATTCAGCGCCTGGAAGATGGCCAGGCGCGTGGCATCCTGCGGGGCGGCGGGGGCTGCCACCCATTTCCAGGATGGCTGTTCGCTGAAAATCACGCGCCCCCAGTGCTCAGGCAGGTGGATATTCACCTTGCCGGTGGGTGCCCACACATGGTTGCTTTCGGGGGCATTCAGCTTTTCATAATCACCGTCTACAGGGCGCACCTGCCAGTTCACTCGGGAGAAGTTGAAGCGCATCTCTGTGCCTGCGGCTGGGGCTTTGCCGGTGCGGGGTTGGGTGGCATGGCTGGTGATGCTGCTCCAGGGAATGGCCAGCTCCACGCTCCATCCGTCGTCTGTATCGCTGGCATCATTCAGCGTGCCGCGCAGGTGCACTGCGTGTTTCAGCCCGGGGATTTCCCAATCGTGCAGAATATGCGGGTCATCGAAGCGGTAGGGGCGGGGGATGAATAAATCCCAGGTGGTGTTTAGTGCGTTGATTTCCAGCTCGATGTAGTTGATCCCATCGCCATCCGGGTCGATGAATACCTCGAAATCCGGGTCGCGGTAGATGACGGAATCATGCTTGGTGAGACTGGCCCGCAGATGCTTCTCATCCATATCCGCCAGGATGTAGAGGTACTCATCATCCCACAGCATTTTGATGCGGCATTCGTGGGGAATGGCGGAGCCTTCGATATCGCGTAGCGGCGAAAGCTCGCGGGCGTTCTGCCATTGCCAGTCGTTACCCATGCCATCAATGTTGGGCGGCGCTTCGGTGCGCCCGCAGACGTAGGTGGGCGGGAGTTCCTGGGCTGTCAGCGGCAGCACGGTGGCGAGGGTGAGGAAAAGAGAACGCATGTTTGATTAGCGGGATAGACCTTCCACGATGTTTTTTACATTGAATCGGAACAGCTCGGTATAGGTCGGGGTGGCGGGGTTGATGCCATCCAGCGCGAGCGGCAGCGCCTGTGCGCCGACCTGCGTGGCAATGGTGCGCAGCACTTTGGGCGGTTCGTTCACGCCGTAGAAAAGGCAGGGGACTGACTTGCTGCGCAGCTCAGCCAGAATGCGGGCCAGCGAGGCGGTGTCGCCCTCACTTTCCTGAGCAATGCCGTGCACGGCAAGGGCGGTGAACCCGAAATCCTTGCAGAAATGACTCATGGCCGCATGAGAGCAGACCAGCACGCGCTTTTCGTGCGGAATGGCGGCAAATGCCAGCTTTGCCTCGCGCACCAGGGTATCCATCTGGGCGCTGTAAGCACGCTGCCCTTTGGCAAAGACGACTTTATCGGCGGGAGCTAAGCGTTCCAATGCGCTGCGGAGTGCACGGGATGCCCGCTTCATGGCAGTAGGGCTGTTCCACCAGTGCGGGTCGGCTACGGTGCTGCCTGGCAGACAGACATCGGGCACGCTCTGACCGAGTTCGATAACCTGTGTGCGGGCGGGAAGAGAATCGCGCAGGTCTTCCAGATAGGGTTCTACCCCCTTACCGCAGGCTAATACTAATTGAGCTCCAGTTGCCTGTGCTACATCTGCCGCGGTGGGTTCAAAGGCATGCAGTTCTCCATTTGCCGGGAATAAATCAACGACTTCCACCACGTTGCCGCCTACGTTGCGGGCCATGTCGCTCAGCATCGGGTGCAGACTGGCCACCTTCGTGACAGCCTGTGCACCAAAGGCGCACAGAATACCCATCATCACTGCACATACTATCTTCTTCATGCAGGGTATTTTAGAACAACTCTATTTCCGTGTCAATTTGCCATCGGGTCAGCTGAGATTCTTTCCTTGATACATCGTGGGAATTGTGCGATGATGGGCGCATGGGAATTGGTTTCAAAACCTGGAGGATGCCGTGTGTATATTTACTGGCCCTGCTGGCGTTCAGTGCGGTGGTTGTGGGGCTTTTCTGCAGGCTGAGGCTCGGCCTGGAGTGGCAGGTAGGGTTAATTATCAGTGCAAACTCTCTCTACCTCCTGTTTTTTGCCTATAGTCTGGTGCAGTATCTGAGAGGGAGAGTCACGGTAAAGTTCATCGTCACGATGGTCGTGTCTCTATCGACCGCCACGTTGCTTATTTCCCGGTTTGCGTGCCCGGATTACTACGTTCACGATGGCCGCTGCACTTGCGCCGAGTGTCAGAAACTATACAACTGGGAATGATGATGGACGAAAATACACAGAAATTACCTGTTGTGCAGACGACTGACGGCTCCATTGGCTCCCGTTGTGTGGTACTGTTGTTCAGTTACTTCTTCCTGTATATCACCATTATCAGTGACTACGGTATTGTTTTTGCTCTGATGAGTGATATTCGGAATCTGGCTGCACATGAAGAATGGATAGTGCTGAAACTTGATGTTATGATGAGCTCTCTCCTTCTCATCGTGGGATGTTACTTTATTCTTGCTCTTTGCAGGAAAATATCATGGGGCGAGTTCTTCTCTGCCTTTGGGTGCTGCTTCTATATTATGCTGCAACTGGGAATGATGAACGTGTCTCCTATCGATTAGAATTGACATGTCTTTTCTCCTATGGCAGGATTTGGGGAGTAACCCCAACTATCATCCCGTATGTGGAAACATCCTGTAGAGATTATTCTGGATTGGCTGCTTGACGTAGTCGGAGAGTATGGTGAGCGTGCCCGCTGCTGGTGGAAAATGGCCTATGTTCTAGTCCTTGTGATACTTGTGGTGGGTATGTGTGTGTATCTTTACTATTGTAGATAAGGCAAATTCAGCGGCTTCTTGCCGGGGCGTCCTGGTGGGCTGCTGCACTGCATCGCGCATGCATGCAACGCATGGAGCACGCGCTGCATGCTTCCGGTTCTGCCAGATGATTCGGTGGTGTCATACACTCTTCATTCTGATGCCACAATAAGTCATATAAAAGCGTTGACATATCAGAAATTTGGGTGGTAGAATCCTGCCGCGCTTCTGGTGCCTGTTACCGGGAGGTGCATTTACTTTATACCGAAAATCATCATGTCTATCGTTAAGTTTTACAAGGAAGAGCATCAGGTGCCGTTGGAAATGCACAAGGTGCGTGTAGTGCAGAAGCTGTTCCTCCCGACCGTGGAGGAGCGTGTGCAGAAGCTGCGCGAAGCCGGCAACAATACCTTCCTTCTGCAGAATAAGGATGTGTTCATGGATATGCTCACCGACTCCGGTGTGAACGCCATGAGTGACAACCAGGTGGCAGCCTCCATGCAGGCCGACGACTCCTACGCCGGTTCCGAGACGTTCAACCGTCTCTCCCGCGTGATTGAGCAGGTTTTCGGTACCAAGTATTTCCTGCCTGCCCACCAGGGCCGCGCCTGTGAGAACATTCTCGCCGAGACCTTCGTGAAGGAAGGCGACGTGGTTCCCATGAACTTCCACTTCACCACCACCAAGGCCCACATCACCCGCAAGGGCGGCCGCGTGGAGGAGCTTATCACCCCCGAGGGGCTGGATCCCAATCTCGACCTGCCGTTCAAGGGTAATTTTGATATCGAGCGCCTTCGCAAGCTTATCCAGGAAGTGGGCCCCGAGCACGTTCCCTTCGTGCGTATCGAAGCCGGTACCAACCTGATTGGTGGTCAGCCGCTTTCCATGCAGAACATGCTGGATGTGGCCGCTGTGTGTAAGGAATTCGGCGTGATGTCCGTGCTGGATGCCTCTCTGCTGCAGGACAACCTGTACTTCATCAAGACGCGTGAAGAGGCTGCCAAGAACATGAGCATCGCTGAAATCATCCGCAAGATTGCTGATGAGATGGATCTCATCTACTTCTCCAGCCGCAAGCTTGGCTTCGCCCGCGGTGGTGCCATCGTTTCCAACAACGAGAAGCTCATCCTCAAGATGAAGGCCTTCATCCCGCTGTACGAAGGTTTCCTGACCTACGGTGGTATGGAAGTGCGCGCCATGGAAGCCATGGCTGTGGGTCTGCTTGAGACCCTCGATGAGGAAATCATTAACCAGGGTCCCATCTTCATTGAGTACCTTGTGAAGGAGCTTTCCGAATACGGTGTGCCCATGGTGAAGCCCGCCGGTGGTCTGGGTGCTCACATCAACGCTTCTGAGTTCCTGCCCAACATTCCGCACGAGCAGTACCCCGCCGGTGCCCTGGCCACGGCTCTGTACATTGCCGGCGGTATCCGCGGCATGGAGCGTGGCTCTCTTTCCGAGCAGCGTAACCCCGATGGCTCTGAGAACTATGCCGAGCTGGAGCTGGTGCGTCTGGCATGCCCCCGCCGCGTGTTCACTCTGTCCCAGGTGAAGTACTGCGCCGACCGCGTGAAGTGGTTGTACGATAACCGCGAGCTTATCGGTGGTCTGAAGTGGGTGGAAGAGCCCGAGGTTCTCCGCTTCTTCTTCGGTCGTCTGCAGCCGCTCAGCGACTGGCAGGAGAAGCTGGCTGCCAAGTTCCGCGAGGACTTCGGTGAAAGTCTGTAAAGCGGTCTAGCTGCTGAATAGATATAATTACTTGAACGGATTTTCTCCGCAGAAGGGGCCGCCGGAATCAATTCCGCCGGCCCTTTCTTGGCGAGAACTGCCGTCTGCTGCAAGGAAAAACTTGCAAAATTTGCAGGGTGTGATACCCTAGACTCCACATGATACGGAGATTTTCCTGGCTGATTTTTTCCTTCCTTGTGGCTGTCTGTGGCCCGCTCGCGGCCCAGCAGACTGCACCTACTGAGCAGGTGCAGTCTGAATCACTGCAGCCGGTTGATGCGTCTCCCCAGGTTGCCGTGCTTTGTTATGGGGCTTTTGCCGCCACGGAGGGGGCTCGGGGTTTATCGGCTGCAGCTTTCAGAACCCAGATGACGTATTTGCGTGAGCAGGGGATTACCACGCTGTCTCTGCAACAGTTCATTGACTGGCACCAGGGAAAGTTTGCTATATCCGGCCCTGCTGTGTTGATTACGCTGGACGAGGCTGATGCGGCAGCCTATGCTGTGGCTTTTCCGTTGCTTCGCGAATTTGGTTTTCCTTATGTTGTTTTTGCGGATGGCTGTAGTTTTCAGGAAAGCTCGGTGGCTCTGAATCAGGATAAACTCCGGGAAATGCAGCAGAGCGGTGCTACTATCGGTAGTCGCAGCATGACGCGCCCTCTGGCCTACGATTGGCAACATGCCGGACTTGCCGGGCCAGATGCTGCTCTGAAAATGGCAGAGAGAGAACTGGGGCTTTCTGCTCAACGAATTACCAGCGCTTTTGGTTCCTGTGAGGCATTTGCCTATCCACGCGGATATGCCTGTACCAACATGGTGGAGAATCTGCCGGTGTACGGCTACAAGGTGGCTTTCGGGCTGCAGGAGGGCAAGGTTGACCGCCAGACCCCGGCTTATATGTTGAACCGATATATGGTTCGGGATATGCCTTCGTTTGCCCGGGCTGTCAATTTTGATGCAGGTGCTGATGTGGAGAAAATCCTGCAGCAGGTGCATGCTGAGGCCTCCAAGCACCTGCCTGTTTCTCAGCCCTCGGAGGTGACTTCCGTTGATGCAACGGCATATCCGGTTCACATGGAATCCCGGGGCGAGGAGGTGCTGCCGCAGGCTCCGCTTCCCCCGGTAGTAGACCCGCTTACCGGTCAGCCTGGCGAAGAAGCTACGGACGGGCAAGGCCCCATACCAACCCCGGAAGTGGAGGATATCCCTATTGAATCATTGACGAATGCTTCTTTCTCTCCGCGTCCGTTCAGCACCAAGCCGGCAGCCGGGGTGCTGACTCGTCGCTCGTCTGACGCTGACTGGATTACACAGGAATTTCCTCAGCCAGTTGTGCCGCGGGAACACACCCGGGTTGCGGTGCTGGGATACCACAATTTCAGTAATACCAGGACCGTGAGCGATATGCTCATGCGCACCTCGGAGTTCTGCCAGCAGATGCAGTATATACGCGATGCCGGGCTCACCGTCATCACCATGCAGGATTTCCTGGACTGGTTGCAAGGTGATCGCTGCCTTCCGGAGCGCTGCGTTCTCATTACCATTGATGACGGCTGGCGCAGCGTCTACACAGATGCTTATCCTGTTCTCAAGGCGTATGGCTATCCGTTTACTCTTTTCCTGTATACCACTTACCTGAGCGGCAGGGGACAATCGATGACTCCGGATATGGTGCGGGAGATGATGGCAAATGGTGCCACTATCGGCAGCCATTCCACCACGCATCTCTACCCCAGCCAGTGGAAACGGTATGCTGAGGATTCACCAGAGTATATTGCGCAGTTGCAGCAGGAACTGCCGGATTCTGTGGAATCCATCAGGCAGATGTTCGGAAATTGCAGTACCTATTGTTATCCCGGAGGCTATCATACGCCGCCAATGCTGGAGGCTCTGCGTGCTTGCGGAATACAGGTGGCCTTTACTGTGCTGGAGAAGAAGGTGACTACTCTTGAAGACCCGCTGCTGGTGCATCGCTACATGGTGTTTGGTACAGATCCTCGTATTTTCCGCCGGGCGGTTAATTTCGATGATGTTCCTGGCATCAAGCCTACTGCGCAGGGGATTACCGAGGCTCGTGAACGAGCCCGAGCTTTCTTCCCTTCCGCGTTTGAGGATAAATTGCCCCCTGCGCAGCCCGCTCAGGAGGAGTCTCCCTCCCCGGGGACTATACCGGCACCTGCAGAGATTCCTGTCCCCAAGGCTGAGCTCGAAGCCATACCTGCACCGATTTATTCAACTCCTGCTGTCTGAATTATTTGCTTCCGGTTTGTGTCAGACATGTTTTTGAGTGGACAATCGGTGTCGTGGTGGTTATAATTGGCTGTCTTCATGTTGAAACGCTGTTACAGAGTGCAGGAGAGCCAGGTGCGCTATTGGGCGCAGCAGGCTGTTGAGCTGTGTGCAGGCATTGATGATGAATCTCTTGAGGAGCCGAAAGAGGCCTTGGTTGCCGCCGTTGAGCTCATGGGAAAAGACCGCCGAGTAGTGGTGATTGGAGCCACAGGAAGTGGTAAATCCGCACTGTTGGGAGGCATGGTGGGGTGCCCGGTGCTTGCCAGGGTGGCTCCGCAGCAGCACTATGTGCGCTGGCGTTACATGAGCGATTCGGCTGATACTGCCGATTATTGCCGCTTTATTCCTGAGCCTAACCTCTTTGGTATGGAGCTTGTCAACACTCGCGGTTGCGAGGATCCCACCGTGGCTGAAGCCGTGGCTCCTCTGCTTCCCGATGCAGATGTGGTGGTGGCTGTTGTTGATGCTCGTGAGCTCAATGCTGCTCCCGTGTGGGATATGCTGGTTCCGTTGCCCGAGGAGGGCGGCCCAGCCTGCATGGTGGCTCTGACCCATACAGATGCGCTGGATGCCGCACACATCGTCACTCTGAGTGAAACTGTTCGCCAGCTTTGTCGAGAGCGTCTGGGGCGCGTGCTTCCCGTATACCAGGTTACTCCCACCAATGCCGCGCTGGCAGATGAGTTCGGGGACAAGGTTGCAGGCGCCATGGAAAGTTCTTCCGGTGGCCTGCGTGCAGCTATTCGCAAGGTGATGAAATGCGGGTCAGATCTGCTCTACAAGCAGGGCAGTATTTTGAAGGCTCGAGATGCTGTGGCTCGTACTGATAGCGGTTTCCTGCAGGGTGTAGAGCAGGAAATTGATAACTTCCTCACGCGCCAGATGCAAGGGGTACGTAATTGCGTGCTTAACTATGCGGCTTCTGCCCAGCGTTGTATGCCCCGCCTGGTACAGCACCTTCGCCGCAGCCTGGGCTGGTTTCTTTCCCCCGTAGTACTTATCCGCCTGGAGAGCTATGCCACTGCTGCCGAAAACCTGTATTATTGTCTGGTGTTGGATGATGTGACCCTGCAGCAGGAGGAGCTGGACAAGCAGTTTGTGCATTCCTGCAATGGTCACTGGCGCAGTGTGCGTCCCCGCATGAAGCAGACTCTTCAGTGTGAAATTGGTGATTTCCCGGCTGCAGATCTGGAGACGGAGCTGTCGCAGCTGCGTCAGCGCCTGCAGAGCTCTCTTTATGAGCCTTTCCTTAATCTGAAAATTCGTAGCCATTTTGCCTCCCTGTTCAAGTGCCAGGTGGAGTGGATGCGCTTCTTTACCTCCTGCGTGTGCCTGAGTCTGATGGTAGCCGGCCTGCTGGGCTTCTGCGCATTGAACTCTCTAGCCTTCATCTTTTTGGCCATTGCTGTTGCTTTCTGGATGTTTGGTTCACTGATTCATCTGCTGGTGGTTCGCCGTATTTGCCAGCTGGTCAGAAGGGATGCCGAGCCCCTGCATGAGGTGCTTTCCACTCACATGGCCAAGCTTGTGCAGGACATGATTGTTTCCCGCGTGGCGGCCTATCGTCGTCTCTACACCGGGCCCCGCCAGCGCGTGGCCGATTATGAAACCTCCCTTGCGCCGTTGCAGCAACGCCAGAGCGAGATCTTCCGCCAGTTACGTTCCGCTGCTCCTCATGTATAATCCGCCATGCAGTACGACCTGTTTACCCCGCATGGAGAAACTCCCCAGCCCCCGGCTGAGGAGCAGGTGCTTATGCCCCTGGCTGCGCGCATGCGTCCGGAGTCTCTGGCAGAGGTCGCTGGTCAGAAACACCTGCTGTCAGAGAGCAAATTACTGCGTCGCGCTATTGAGACAGATCGGTTTTCTTCGCTTATTTTCTACGGCCCCCCTGGAGTGGGCAAGACCACACTGGCTTATGTCATTGCCCGCAGCACCAGTGCCTTCTTTGTGATGCTTAACGGCGTGGAATCCAATGTGAGTGAAATCCGAGCCAAGATTGAGGAGGCTCGCACCCGCATGGCAATCCATGGGCAGAAGACTATTCTCTTTGTGGACGAGCTGCACCGCTTCAACAAAGCTCAGCAGGATGTGCTGCTGCCGCATCTGGAGAAGGGACCAGTGCGTTTCATCGGTGCCACCACGGAGACTCCCTATTTTGCTATCAATTCGGCCATGCTCAGCCGCTCGCAGATTTTCCCGCTGGAGCCCGTGCCGGATTCCGAAATTGTGGCGCTGCTGCGCCGGGCGTCTGCGGATGAAGCTCGAGGTCTGGGCAGACTGCCCCTGCGGCTGGACGATGACGCGTTGGAACATATTGCCGTTAAAGCCGATGGCGATGCTCGTAAGGCGCTCACCGCGCTGGAAGTGGCAGCCTTATCTACAGCCCCTGGTGAAGATGGGCTGGTTCATGTTACCTTGGCAGTGGCAGAGGAATCCATCCAGAAGAAAGCGGTGAAATATGACCGCATGGGGGATGCACATTACGACACTATCTCTGCTTTCATCAAATCTATGCGCGGCAGCGACCCGGATGCCGCGTTGTACTGGCTGGCGTTCATGTTGAACGCAGGCGAGGATATCCGCTTCATTGCCCGCCGCTTAGTCATCTGTGCCAGTGAGGATGTGGGGCTGGCGGATTCCAATGCGCTGCGCGTAGCGCTGGATGCTGCCCGCGCTGCGGAAATGTTGGGTATGCCGGAGGCTCGTATTCCCCTGGCGCATGCCACTGTGTATATAGCCACAGCTCCCAAGAGTAATTCTGCGTATGCCGGTGTGAATGCTGCTATGCAGGATATCAAGGAAGGCCGAACTCTGGCCGTTCCCGATCACCTGGCTACCCCTACCCGCAAGAAACTGGCAAAGCTTCGCGGCGTGGCTGAGGAGGACACCCAGTACAAATATGCTCATGACTTTGACGATCATTTCGTGCCCCAGGCATATCTGCCCGAGGGCCGAGTCTATTACCATCCCTCAACCAACGGCATGGAACTCCGTATCTCCGAACGTATGGAGTATCTCCGCCAGCGCCGCGAGCAAGGACATTGAGCTTTTCAAATTCTCTGCAATCGCTCATACCTCAAAAGTGTGGTCTACGAAAGGAACACAGACTGAGCTTTCATGTGTTATGAGGGGAGAAGGCGTACAACGCGGTCTGCACGGGGGAGGGTGATGGTAACGGTGGTGCCGGTGCCTTCTTTGGATGCAAAGCCCAAGGTGCCGCCGTGATCCTTGATGATGCGGCGTACGATAAGAAGCCCAAGTCCGTTACCCTTGCGCTTGGTGGTGCGGAAGGGTTCGTACATGCTACCCATCACTTCGTGGGAGATGCCGGTGCCGGTGTCGGAAATGACCACACGCACGTCGTTATCATTGTAGGCTGTCTGTATGTAGATGCCGCCGGCATCGCCTGGAATGGATTGGTAGGCGTTGCGGATGAGATTGTAGAGCGCCTGGAAGAGCTGTGTGCTGTCGGCTGAGAGCTCGGGCAGACCATCGCTGAGCTCCAAGTGCACGCTGATGCCACGCGGTGCGATTTCCGGGTCAAGGGTCTCGATAACCTGCTCGATGAGAGTGTTTATATTGAGTGGCTCCCGCTGCAGGCGGGAGGGACGCATGCTATGCAGGAACTGATGTAGCAGGGTGTCCAGCCGCTTGGTTTCATCCAGTGCAGTTTCCAACAGGGGTGCCAGTCTGGCCTGGTCAGCATCAGCTAGTTTTGTCATTTTGCGCTGGAGAAGCTGCAGATTCAGACCTATGGAGTTGAGCGGGTTGCCGATTTCATGCGCCACTGCGCTGGCCATGAAGGAGAGCAGGTTCATCTGTTCTGCCTCGGCGTTTTCCTCGCCTCGGGCGTGCTGCTCTGTGTCATCTCTCACCAGTAGCAGGTATTCGCTGCCTCCGGCAATGGGGCTCATGTGGAAATGGTAATGGCGCGGTGCAGGGTAGTTCACCTGCAGGTCGCGGGTGATGGCAATGCCGCTGTTATATAAATCTTCCCACTGGCAGGTGCCGCAGGTGAGGGTTTCGAAGGGGGTCTTGAGCAGGTCTCTCAGCGGACGGGCGTAGATTTCCGTGGCTGCGCGGTTGGCAAAGCGCGCCTGGCCGGTGGGATCGAAGAGGATGATTCCATCCCGTAGGGCATCGAACACGTCTTGTAGCAGACCTTTCTGGGAAACCAGTCGCATGAACACGCTGCGTAGTTCCTCCGGGGCGAGGTGGTCGAGTCGGGTGACGAGTTTATCGAGCGTGTCCTGCTTCATATCGTGATTTCAACGCGGTTGGAGAATGTAGGAATTTCGGCGCGGTAGATGTGGTGGTCATCAAAGCTGCCTGGACAGGTGGCACCATCTGCCGTGACTCTGGGTTGCGCACCGATGGGAAGAGCATGCAAAGCCAGGGTGGCGGTGTCTTCGCTTGCCTCCAGATTGCCCTCGCCCTCGCGAACAATGGTGATGCTGCGGCGGGTGGCGGTGTAGTGGAAGCGGTGCAGACGGTACATGCCGATGCGGTGGGCCTGTCCTTCGCCGGCATCTTCGTAGTGGAAGGAGGTGGCGCTGCATTCCGGTGCCCACCAGAGGTCATATGTCACATGTGGGTTTGCGATCTGCCCGGTATATTGCTGCACCGGCCAGCGGGGAATGAGATGCCCGCCGCGCACAAAGACAGGAATGCGGTTCGGAGGAGTGGATACCCACACCTCCTCATCCGCTGCCGGGGCGGGGGCATCTGTCCACAGGGAATACCAGTGGCCGGGGGGCATGTAGAGGAATCGCCCGCCTTCGCCGGGGTGATGCACTGGTACAATGTAGAGCGAATCGCCCAGGAAGAATTCACTGCTGCGCCAGTACATGTCCGGGTTTTCCGGGTACATGATGGCCAGTGAGCGAATGATGGGAAGCCCCTGTGAGTGGAAGCGGTGGAACTGGGTGTACAGATAGGGGAGCAGGCGGTAGCGCTCCATGATGGCCAGTCGTACATGCTGCTCCACCCTGGGACCGAAGCACCAGGGCTCCTGGCCTCCGTATTCCCCGTTGGAATGGTTGCGGAAGAAGGGATGGAATGCGGCCATCTGCATCCAGCGGCAGAAAAGCTCCGGTGTGGGGTGGCCCAGGAAACCGCCTGTATCTGCTCCGCAGAAGGATACTCCGCTGGTGGAGAGTCGCTGCACCATCAGGTTGGCCATTTTCAGGTTCTCCCAGTCAGAATTGTTATCGCCGGTCCAGGTGGCGGCGTAGCGCTGCAGCCCGGAGAACCCGGCGCGCGAGAGCACAAACGGCCGGCGCCCCGGCGCGTGCGTCAGCATGCCCTTGCGCGTGGCGCGTGCCATACACTGGCCGTAGATGTTGTGTGCCTTGAGGTGGGAGCAGGAATAGCCGTCGAATGCGTGGCGGGTGTCATCCGGGAAGGTGCGATCCGGGAAAATGGCGGGCTCGTTCATATCCACCCACATGCCGCGTACGCCAATGTCGGCCACCTGGCGCCTCAGTAGTCCCGCCCACCAGTCGCGCGTGTCCGGCGAGGTGAAATCCGGGAACGTGCACAAGCCCGGCCATACATCGCCCTCAAGCAAGGCTCCATCGTGACGTCGGCAGAATACATTGCGTTCAAAACCGCTGCGCCATACAAAATTATCCGGGTTAATCTTGATGCCCGGGTCGGCAATCGTTACCACCTTGAAGCCGTCATCCCCCAGGCGCTTCACCATGCCGGCGGGGTCGGGAAAATGCTCCCGGCTCCAGGTCAGCGACTGGTAATCCTCCATGTGGTGGATGTCCAGGTGAATCGCATCGCAGGGAATCTTGCGTTTGCGCATCTGGCTGGCCAGGTGCATTACGTTGGATTCCGGGTAGTAGCTCCATTTGCTCTGGTGGTATCCCAGCGCCCAGAGCGGGGGCAGGGGCGGCAGGCCGGTGAGCCGCGTGTAGCTTGCCACGGTGTCCAGCGCATCTGTGCCGGCAATGAAGTAGTAATCCATGTGCCCGCCATCTGCGCCGAACAGAATCCGATCCTCACGCTCGCGTCCGAAATCGAAGT
>JAGBZE010000121.1 GCA_017628435.1 Akkermansia sp. | reverse complement strand
GTACCGGGAATCTTGTAGACTGTACCCGGGTTTGCCACGTCGGCCATGATGGCTTCGAAATCAGCAATGGCTTCTTCATCCTGCACCATCAGGCTTTCGCCTTCGTCAAAGGGGTCGAGTATAAGCTGGTTCTGTGTGCAGCAGCACAGCAGCAGAGGGAGTAGAAGAGTAAGATGGCGTTTCATGGGCGTAGCAAAAATCAGATGGTAAGAGCAAGCAGGAACAGCCCCATGTGCAGGGAGGAGAGGCCCAGTAACATATTCATGCGCTTGTCTGCCGGCATGGTACGCACCTTCAGCAGAATGAACCCACCCACAATGATAGCGGCCAGCCATACCAGGTTCCACTGGAACCCGGGCAGGAAGAAGGCTGTCTGCCTGAGGGTGACATAAGGTGCAACAAGGAAAGCCATGGCCAGGCCGCGCGCGCGTTTCTCGCCCAGGCGAACGGCCAGTGTGCGCTTGCCGGTGGTGGCGTCTTCCTTGCGGTCGCGGATGTTGTTCACCTCGATGAGGACGCAGGAGAGTAACCCGCACTGCACGCCCAGAACGAAAGCTGCCTGGTAAATCTGCACATAGTCCGGCTGCCAGCCAATCTGCACAAAGACAGTGCCGGCTACGGCAACCAGCCCGAAGAAGAGTAACACAAAGAGTTCTCCCAGCCCGTGGTAGGCCAGCGGCCAGGGCCCGCCTGTGTAGCCATAGGCAAAAAACAGGCTCGGAATGCCGATGAGCAGCACCGGCCAGCCCTGAGCCAGAATGAGCGGCAGGCCGAAGGCGGAGGCGGCCACCAGGAAGAAGCAGCCCCAGAGCTTCACGGCGGTGGGGCTCATATCCCCGCTGGCGGTGATGCGGCGCGGCCCCTGCCGGTTCTCGGTATCGGCATTCCTGGTGGCATCAATGGCATCGTTGAAGAAATTGCAGGCAATCTGGATGCAGGCGCAGCTCAGCACGGTGAAGGCTGCCAGCCACCAATCCAGCCGGATACCGGTTTCCGGGAAAGCCTGCTGGAATTTCCAGACGATGAGACACCCGGCCCACACGGCGACAAATCCGGCGGGAAGTGTCTTGGGTCTGGCTGCCAGGATGATGGAACGAAGTTTGTTCATGCGTAAAATTATTTTCGGGGGAATTTGCGGCGCCCGCCTGCGGCGGCGCGGAAGGGCTCGAAAAGCTGGTCGAGTCCGCTGTTCTTGATGAGGAGACACTGCTCCATGAGCCTGCCCAGCTTGCCTTTCGGCCACCCGCGTTGCCAGAACCAGTCCAGGTATTCCGTGGGCAGATCCATAAGCGGGCATCCCTCCGGCGGGTAATTTTTTGGCCCATACATGCCGTAGGGCATGTGCATGCTGGCAATCTCGCTCAGCAGCTGGCGCAAATCATCCGCCGTGGGTATGGGGGCATTCTCCATCAGCGTACAACGCTCCAGCCAATGCTTTCACCTGCGTACATGGGGACAACCTCCTGACCGTAGCTGCGGTAGCGCTGCGGCACGCTCATGGGCACATCCTGCAGGGTGATGCTCTTCTGCACCGGGGTCAGGCCATACCACTTGCAGGCGTTGTCGCTCACGAAAGCCTGGAGATTCTCCAGCGCACCGTTCCGGGCAAAGATTTCGGCCAGCTTGGGCAGGGCCACGGGGCCGGTGAATACACCGGCTGCGCAGCCGCAGGCTTCCTTGTTGCAGCGCGGATGCGGGGCGGAGTCGGAGCCGAACATGAGGCGCGGGTGGCCGCTCAGTGCAGCCTGGAGCAGGGCATCTCGGTCCTCCGGGCGCTTGGCGATGGGTTTGCAGAAAAGGTGCGGACGCAGAGCGCCGCCTGCTACATCATCCAGTGTGATGATAAGGTGCTGCAGCGTGACCGTGGCGCAGATGTTCGGGAATTCATCCAGCAGCTTCACGGCCTCTGCGGTGGTGATGTGCTCCATGCTGAGCTTCAGGTTCGGGTACTTGGTGGCCAGGTAGCGGTAGACGGACAGGAACTCCGCCTCGCGGTCCATCACAAAGCCGTGGCTTTCACCGTGCACCAGCAGGGGGATTCCCATTTCTTCCATGAGTCTCAGGGTGGAATCTGCCTTGGCAATATCGGAAACGCCGCCTTCGCTGTTGGTGGTGATGCCAGCGGGGTAAAGCTTGAAGCCGAAGAATCCGGGGGTATCCTTGGCGGCCTGCAGTTCCTTCTCGCCCAGGGCGGTGAAGAACAAGGTCATGTAGGGCGTAAAGGCTGCGCCGTCAAGGGCTGAGGTAATGCGCTCTGCATAGGCCTGCATCATCTCGGCCGTGGTGACCGGCGGTACCAGGTTCGGCATGATGACAGCACCGGCAAAGTCTGCAGAAAGCGGTGCAGTAAGCTTCAGCATGTCGCCATCACGCAGGTGAAGGTGCATATCCAGAGGCGAATTCAGCGTAATCTCCATGCCCCGCATTCTAACACAAGAATTCATTGTTTTCAAGTGCCGTGTACATAGAAAAAGCCCCGGCTTATACGCGGCCCTCAGAATATTTCACGAAGTCGGAGTTTGTCGAGCAGCTGTTTTTGTCGGAGCAAGGGACTTTAGTCCCTCATCGCTTGAGTTTTCGGGACTGAAGTCCCGTGCTCCGAAAGATTTGAGCCCCCACAAATCGCCATTGTTGAACAAGACGGAGATTACAAAAAGCCCCGCTTTTTTCAGCGGGGCTTTTCGGGATGGTAGGAAATGGGGTGAGCCGGAATCAGATGAGCTCCTTGAGCTGGTTTACGGTGATGCCGGGTACCACAAAGCGTGTGCCATCTGCCTTTTCCAGAATGGGGGAACCATCGAAATCCACCCCGATGAATCGGCCGACGATGCGTTCCTTATCAGTAATAGCCACCACGGGACGCGTTTCGCCCCAGGCGGTGCCCAGAATGGGCAGAATGCTGTCGATGCCGTCCTTCACGAATTGTTCGAAGAGCCTGGCGATGGTATCACCCAGCTGGGCGCGGAACTGCTTGATGGAAGGGCATGCCGGCACGATATCACACAGGCGGGTCACCGGGTCGGAGGTGCGGCCATCCAGTTCATTGATATCGTTGAACATGTTGAGCCCGATGCCGATGGATGCCATGGTGGCAGACGGACGCTCCACCAGAATGCCGGCCAGCTTAGCTCGGCCCACCAGCACATCGTTCGGCCAGCGGAGGCGGAGTCCTTTGATATTAAAAGATTTCAGAGTCTCAATAACGGCAGCGCCGGCCACCAGCGGCAGCACCCCCCAGTGTCGGTTCAGACTGGGGTCTATCGGCAGGTTATACGTAGCCCACAGGCCGCCCTTGTTGCCAAACCATGTGCGGTTAAAGCGCCCACGGCCACGGCTCTGGTGCTGGGTGGACACCACAGTCCAGGCCGGCAGCGCACGCGCCACATTGAATGTGGATTCACATTCCTCTACTTCCTTGACTTTCCATTTGGAGCTCACGTTGCTATTCTACACCACAAGTTGAGTGAAGTCTACCCCTCTTTATGTATTTTTTTATATTTCGCTTGCCAAGCTAAAGCTGTCGTAAGACAGCGACGGCTGGTCGGGCAACGCCCGGATTGCGTTCCCCAATACTCCAAACATTACCCAACCAGCAAGCATTGGGAAGCAAGATTATCTATTTTCTGCGAAAATAGAGAGAATTTCGCAACTGGGTTGCGAGAGAATTTCCACCTGCGGTGGAGAGAATTTCTGCTGCGCAGAGAGAATTTCGCTTTTCGGCGAGATATTACACTCCTGCGCAGCTCCGCTGCGCACTAGCTTTCATTACTTCGTAACTCGTAATTCGTAACTCGTACTTTGAGCTTACCTCGAACCTCGTACTTCCGGATGCTACGCTGCTAATTGCCCCCGGTATTCCCAGAATGCCCGCGCGTTTCTGACCCCTCGTTGGTCCACATAGCGCGTCCGCAGCAGCGTAGCATCCCTGTGCCCCAGTCCGACCAAAGGTCGGATTTCGTCCCCGCCAACGGCGGGGATTTCGTCCTGCCCGACGGGCAGGATTTCGTCCGCGAAGCGGATTTCGTTTCCTGT
>JAGBZE010000120.1 GCA_017628435.1 Akkermansia sp. | reverse complement strand
CCGGTCTTATTACTACACCATACCCAGGGCTCACGCCCTGGGCTATGGAAAGTGTCGCCCTATCGGGCTCAGAATTCCTTGGGCTTTCAGCCCGACAAATTCCATTTATCGAGCTCCGTACTCAAACTTTGGGACACGTGTGATTTTCCGCATAGTGACGCGCTTTTAACTTGACAAGAAGGCCATTTTTCTGCCACTAATAGAAACAGCGAAGCGCCTCGGGCGCCAACAATTTTCCTGCCATGTCCAAGACTCTTATTATAGCCGAGAAACCCAGTGTTGCCGCCGATTTGGCACGAGTGCTGGGCAAGCAATTAGGTAAGTTCAAGAAAGATGACTCCGGCCAGAGTTTTTCCAATGATAGCCTGATTATCACCTCGGCAGTGGGTCACCTGGTGGAACAGAAGAAGCCCCAGACCGAGGACGGCAAGAGTCTGCCCTGGAAGATGGAATACCTGCCCGTGATGCCCCGCACCATGGAGCTGGAGCCCATCGATAAATCCGCCGACCGCCTGCGTAAGGTGCTGAAACTGGCCCGCGGTAAGGAAGTGACCAGCATCGTGAACGCATGCGATGCCGGGCGCGAAGGTGAGCTCATTTTCCGCAATATCATCCGCTACGGCAAAATCAAGAAGCCGATTCGCCGCCTCTGGATGCAGAGCATGACGGATGATTCCATTCTGGAGGCCTGGAATGCCCTCAAATCCGATGAGGAGATGCTGAACCTGGCGGATGCGGCTGTTTGCCGCAGCGAGTCGGACTGGCTGGTGGGTCTGAACAGCACCCGCGCGCTCACAGCCCTGCAGAGCGGCGTGGGTGGATTCAATGTCACCCCCACGGGGCGCGTACAGACCCCCACACTGGCCCTGCTTGCTGCCCGCCAGAAGGATATTCTGGCCTTCACGCCGGAAACCTACCACGAGGTGCACGCCACCTTTACCGCAAAGGGTGGCAGCTACGAAGGCCGCTGGTTCGATGCCACCTGGAAGAAGGACGAGAAAGCCCCTCAGCGCACCAAGGAGCGTCTCTGGGATGCCGAGACAGCCGCAGCCATTGCCGCGCGCTGTCAGGGGCGCACAGGCAGCGTGAAGGAGACTCGCAAGCCCGTCTCCATGCCTGCCCCCCTGCTCTTTGACCTCACGTCTCTGCAGAAGGAAGCCAGCAACCGCTTCGGTTTCTCCGCCCGCCGCACGCTGCAGATTGCCCAGGAGTGCTATGAAAAACACAAGGTGCTGACTTATCCGCGTACGGATTCAAAGTTCCTGCCGAATGACTACCTGAAGGTGGCCACCCGCACGGTCGGCGCCATTGCCGAGAATATGCCGGAGTTTGCTCCCTTTGCCAGCGGCATTCTGGAGAACAAGAGTGTACGCCCCAACAAGCGCGTGTTCGACAGCTCGAAGGTGAGCGACCACTTCGCCATCATCCCCACGGGGAAGTTTGTGCAGCTTTCCGGCGATGCCGCCCGCATTTTCACCCTGGTGGTGCAGCGTTTCCTGGGCGTGTTCATGCCCAACGCGGAGTACGAGGACACCGAACGCACCACGGTGGTAGCCAGCCCCGGCGCAGAGGACCATTTCTATACCCACGGCCGAGTCATGCTCACCCCGGGCTGGCGCGCCCTGTATGGCCCGGATAAGCGCAAGAAGGACGAGCTCTGCAAGGTGAACAGCAAGGAAGCCGTGACCGCCAGCAAGGTGGAAGCCACGGCCGACCAGACCAAGGCCCCCGCAGCCTACACGGAAGCCACGCTTCTCACGGCCATGGAAACCGCCGGTAAGCTGGTGGAGGATGAAGACCTGGCCGATGCCATGAAGGAACGTGGTCTGGGCACGCCTGCCACCCGTGCGGCCATTATCGAAGGGCTTATCACGCAGGAATACATTGCCCGCGAAGGCAAGGAGCTCATGGCCACCCGCCGCGGCATGGATCTGATTGACCTGCTGGGCAAGATTGGCCTCAGCACGCTTTCCAGCCCGGAACTGACCGGCGAATGGGAATACCGGCTCAAGCAGATGGAGAGCGGCCGCCTGAACCGCGATACCTTCATGAAGGATATCCGCACCTACACCACAGACATTGTGGAGGCCGTGCGCGATTACATGAAGAACGGCAAGAACCCCGACCTGGAGCTTGTGTGCCCCAGCTGCGGCGCCAAGGGGCTTGGCAGTCGCGTGGATGCCATTTCCTGCAACAACTGCAAGTTCCGCATCCGCCGCGTACACGCAGGTCTCACTCTGACGGATGACCAGCTCATCGAACTCATCAGCAAGGGTTCCCTGCCCGTGATGGATGGCTTCCGCTCGAAGTTCGGCAAACCCTTCAAGGCCGGTCTGCGCATGGTGGAACCCCAGACCGCCCGCAGCACCTGGAAGGCAGAGTTCTATTTTGATTCCGACCGCCCCGCCGAAGCCAAGTCCGAGGAAGCCCCCGCACAGGTGGCAGGCTGCGTTCTGGTGAAGGACCAGGGCGAGCTGGAGCTGCAGGTGAATGACAAGCAATGGAGCGTGCCGGAATTCGCCCAGGCCGGTGGCCGCAAGGGCTTCACCATGTCCCGAATCATTCTGGGCAAGGAGATTAGCGAGGACGTGCTCCGCCAGGTGCTGGCCGAGGGCAAGAGCGAGCTGATTACGGGCTTTGTTTCCCAGCGCACTAACCGCGCATTCGATGCCTTCCTGGTGCTGGATGAGAAGAAGGGCAACGTAGGCTTCGAGTTCCCGCCCCGTGAGGCTCGCCAGAAAGGCAGCAAGGACAAGGCGGACAAGAAGTTCACCGCAGCCTCTGCCGCGGCAGAGGATCTGAGCAAGGGCACCAACCACGGCCCGGTCAAGGTGAAGAGCAAGGGTGAATACGACCTGATTGAGACAGAATCTGCCTGGCATGTGAGCGGCCTTACCTACGGCAAGACGCGCAAGCCGCTGGTAATTCCGCGCACCATGTGCGATATCGAGCTGGGCATTGTTCCCATCACCCAGCTGCTCACCAAGGGCAAGACGGAGCTCATCAAGGACTTCACCAGCCACAAGAGCGGTAAGAAGTTCGATGCCTACCTCGTGTTCAACGCTTCCACGGGTCGCGTTTCCTACGAGTTCCCGCCGCGCAAGTAACCCCCCCCCTTCAGGCATGGGAATCCTCGGTAAGATTCGCAGCTATTTCGACGCTTTCACCACGGGGATTCTCATCAGCCTGGTGCTGGGGCTTGTCATCCCCTGCCACGGGGCCGGCATGGTGTTCTTTGATGGGCTGACCAATGCGGCCATCGTTCTGCTGTTCTTCTTGTACGGCGTCAAGCTCTCCCGCAAATCGGTGGTGGAGGGGCTCTTGAACTGGCGTCTGCAGAGCATGGTCTTTGCCTTCACCTTCATTTTCTTTCCCATAGCCATCCCCCTGCTTCGCCCCGTGTTTGAACCGCTGGTGGGTGCGGCGCTGTATATGGGGCTGGTTTACGTAGCCTGTCTGCCGTCCACTGTGCAGAGCAGCATCGCCT
>JAGBZE010000119.1 GCA_017628435.1 Akkermansia sp. | reverse complement strand
AGAATGCCCTGCAGTGAAATTGCGGGCAGAGGCCCGCAATGAAATCCGCCACTATCGTGACGGTCTAAATCCGGTTATCACCGGTCTAAATTGCCCGGCTTCCGCCGGGCAGTGTTTCATTCCTACAAATCGCCATTTGTCGGGTTCACCCGCCTCTTTTTCAACCTCGCATCTCCCACCTCGTACCTGCAAGTGCCATAAAACTGAGACACCGCCTGGATTCCTCCAAGCGGTGCTCAGCGTCTCTATGCTGTACCGTTGAAATCAACGGCAAACTTGTCTTAGTGCTTCTCGCACTGGGGGGCCTGCGGGCCGAACTGAGGGCCAAAGGAAGCCTTGCCACCGAAGTGGGGGCGACGGCCCTCGTGCTTCATGCCGAAGTGGGAACGGCGCTCACCGCAGGGCATACCGAACTTCGGGCACTGGGGGGCCTGCGGGCCGAACTTGGGGCCAAACGGAGCCTTACCACCGAAGTGGGGGCGGCGACCCTCGCGCTTCATGCCGAAGTGGGGACGGCGCTCACCGCGCTGCATGCCGTACTTCGGGCACTGAGAAGCATGGGCACCGAACTTGGGGCCGAAGGGGGCCTTGCCACCGAACTGAGGGCCAAAGGGAGCCTTACCGCCGAAGTGGGGGCGACGGCCCTCGTGCTTCATGCCGAAGTGGGGGCGACGACCCTCGTGCTTCATGCCGAAGTGGGGACGACGCTCACCGCGCATCATACCAAACTTCGGGCACTTGGGAGCCTGCGGGCCGAACTTGGGGCCGAAGGGGGCATTGCCACCGAAGTGAGAACGACGCTCACCGCGCATCATACCGAACTTCGGGCACTGGGGGGCCTGATGGCCGAACTTGGGACCGAAGGGAGCCTTGCCACCGAAGTTGGGGCGACGACCCTCACGCTTCATACCGTGATGAGGACGACGCTCGCCCTTCTTATCAAACTGGGGACCCTGAGGGCCGAAAGGAGCCTTACCCTCGATCTGAGGAGCAGCCTCCGGCATCTGGGGAGCGGCCTCAGGCATCTGAGGAGCTTCCTGAGCCATAACGGGCATGGCGGCAAACAGAGCAACCAACAGGAACTTCTTCATGGTGATTTACGTATTTTTGTGTTTAGAATTGCAGGAGGGGGAGATGCAGAAAGCACCACTCCTCACCAAGAGGAACGGTGCTTCTTTTTTAAATTCTACAGGAAGAATTTACTTTTTTGCAAAAAAATCCTTCAGGGAGTTGAAATCATCCGTGCTGGGAGTCTCTGCGCGGGCAATAGCGGCCTTCTGCGCAGCGGTGATAGTGGCAGCCCCCTTGGCAGCCAGAGCAAGCATCTGGGCCATTTCCTCAGCCGTGAACACAGCTTCCTCGCCACTGCCCTGCACCTCCACATACTCGCCACGCTCGGTCATCACCACGTTCATGTCCACCTCGGCATCGCGGTCCTCCACATAGCAGAGGTCCAGCAGCGGCGTGCCCTGCAGCTTGCCCACGGAAATGGCGGATACCAGCTGCTTCATGGGATTCTTCTCCAGCGCCCCTGTGGCCACCAGCTTATTGAGCGCAATCTGCAGCGCCACGGCAGCACCGGTGATGCTGGCCGTGCGCGTGCCGCCATCGGCCTGCAGCACGTCGCAGTCCACGCAGATAGTGCGGGCACCCAGCGCCTCCAGATCCACCACTGCGCGCAGGCTGCGGCCGATAAGGCGCTGAATCTCCACCGAGCGTCCATCCACCTTGCCGCCGGAATCGCGCTTCTTGCGGTCCAGCGTAGAGTAGGGAAGCATGGAGTACTCCGCCGTGAGCCAGCCACCAGGCACATGCTGCAGCTTCATCCAACGCGGCACATCCTCCTCAATCGTCACTGCGCAAATCACGCGCGTATTGCCAAAGCAAGAAAGCACAGAAGCCGTGGCATTCGGTGCCACGCCCAACACAAACTCCAGCGGGCGCATTTCATCCACCCCGCGATTATCCTGTCGTTCCATGACCACTGTTTTACCATAAATTCCGTGCTTCCTCAACTCCAAAATCTCGCAAACATCGGTTGCGAAATTCTCTCTATTTTCGCAAAAAAATAGAGGCAGTTCGTGCACAGAGGTGCTGCGAAGGATTTTTGAGGAATCTAATCAGCCCCTTTGGACGGGGGCTGAGAGAATTTCCGCCTTGCGGAGAGAATTTCGCCTGCGGCGAGAGAATTTCTGCTGCGCAGAGAGAATTTCGCGGGCAGGACCCGCGAGATTAATTAACAAACCCGTGCACGGCCTCAGCGCAGCGGCGGCCATCCAGCGCGGCGGAGACGATACCGCCGGCGTAGCCTGCACCTTCACCGCAGGGGAACAGGCCGGTCAGGTCGGGGTGCTGCAGGGTTTCGTCTGCACGGGGAATGCGCACGGGCGAGCTGGTGCGGGTCTCGCAGCCGATGAGGAGGGCATCCTCCCCGGCGAAGCCGCGCAGCTTGCGGTTGAAGAATTGCAGGCCTTCGCGCATGCGCCAGCACACGCTCTGCGGCAGCAGGGCATTCAAATCCCAGGAGGTGATGCCGGGATGATAGGTGGTTTTCGGCAGGGTCTGGGAAACGCGGCCGGCCAGGAAATCGACCACGCGCTGGGCGGGGGCTTTCTGCATGCCGCCGCCAGCCTGGCTGGTGGCAATTTCCAGAGCCTTCTGGTATGCAATGCCGGAGAGCACGCCGTGCTCTGCCAGGAAAGCATCCGTATCCTCCGGTTCCACAGTCACCACAAAGCCACTGTTGGCAAAGGGTGAGTTGCGGCGGGAGAGAGACATGCCATTCACCACCACCTCATCATTTTCCGTGGCGCTGGGCACGATGAAGCCACCCGGGCACATGCAGAAGGAATGCACGCCGCGGTCCTGAATCTTGGTAGCCAGGGTGTAGCGGGCGGCGGGCAGGCCTTCGGGGCGTTCCTGGCCGGGGCGCAGGTGGTACTGGGCGGTATCGATGAGGCTCTGCGGGTGCTCAATGCGCACACCCACGGCAAAGGGTTTGCGCTCCAGGCGCACGCCTTCCTCGTGCAGCATGCGGTACACATCGCGTGCGCTGTGGCCGGTGGCCAGAATGACGGCATCGCCGGTGAATTCGCGGCCATCTGCCGTGCGCACACCCAGCAGACGCTTGCCATCGGCGCTCTTCAGCAGGCCATTCACGCGGGTCTGAAAATGCACCTCGCCCCCGGCGGCCAGAATACTACCGCGCATGGCCTTGATGATGTTCGGCAGGCGGTTGGAGCCGATGTGCGGGTGCGCATCGGTCAGAATCTCCGGGGCGGCACCGTGGGCCACAAAGGTTTCATAAATCTCCATGACCGGCCCGCGTTTCGTGGCTCGGGTGAACAGCTTGCCATCGGAGAAGGTGCCGGCACCGCCCTCGCCAAAGCAGTAGTTGGAATCCTCCACCACATAGCCCTGGCAGTTAATGGGCTGCAAGTCGAAACGGCGGGCAGAAACATCCTTGCCTCGCTCCAGCACCACCGGGCGCAGGCCCAGCTCAATGCAGCGCAGAGCGGCAAACAGGCCACCGGGGCCGCTGCCTACAATGATAACCTTCCTTGCCTCTGCGGCCACCGGAGTGTAGTGACGCTCCGGCAGGGAAGCCGGGGGCAATTCCTCATCCACCCCCACCAGCAGACGCAACTGCTTGCAGATGGGGCGGCGGCGGGCATCGATGCTCTCCTTAATCAGACGCATACCGGTGATGCGGTAGGGAGAAATCTGCAATTTCTGCGCAGCAGCCTTGCGGCGGGCGTCCTCGCGCAGCGCGCGGGCCAGCGGCAGGTGGATGTCCAGTTCCGTTATCATAAACTTGTTTTCTCAGCTCAGGCAATGCTGCATGAAGAGGGCAGGTTCACCCACGGCTGCGCCCACCTCCACGGCGGGAATGCCGGCCACTGTGGTATGCGGGCGTACATCGGAAAGCACCACGGAGGAAGCCGCCACCTTGGCGCATTCGCCCACCTCCACACGGCCCAGCACCTTGGCGCCGGCACCAATGAGCACGCCGCTGCGCACCACCGGGTGGCGGGCATCTCCCTTTTCCTTGCCGGTACCACCCAGGGTCACCTCGTGGAAAAGGGATACATCGTTCTCGATAATGGCGGTTTCACCTACCACAAAGCCGGTACCGTGGTCCAGCAGCACCCCGCAACCGATGCGGGCCGCCGGGTGAATATCAATGCCGAACACCTCGCTGCCCACGCTCTGGAACAGCAGCGCCAGCATATAGCGCTTCTGCTGCCACAGAATATGCGCCAGGCGGTAGGTGGCCAGGGCATGGAACCCCTTGAAGAACATGAGCGGCTCCAGTGCGTTATGGCAGGCGGCATCTCGTTCCACCACAGCCTTCAGGTCGGCTGCCATCATCTCCACCACCATGGGATCGCTCTTGAACAGGGAGCGGATGAGCGGCTCCAGGTCATCGCGGCCGATATCGCGGCGGGAAAGTTTTCGCGCCAGGCGCACGGATACAGCCGTGGCCAGTTTGTTGCGGCTCAGCACCACGTCATCCAGCAGGCCGGTGAGCTTGGGCTCCTGCTCGGCAGCAGATTCAGCGGCGGCATAAATATCTTCCCAGATTCTCGCAGCGAGATCCGCTTCCTGGGGCACCATCTTGTCCGGGCGTATCATATGGTGCAGCTATCAATCCACGCAGCACTCGCGCAGCATTTCATCCAGACGATAAGTCATTTCGGCCAGCGCCTCGCGGGCGGGAGATTCCGGCAGCATCCAGAGCACCTCGCGGGCCTCCTCGTTGCGGGAAAGCCCCTCCTCCACCGACAGGCGGATAGCCTCGGCAAAGGCCTCGGTATGGCGCAGGCGCGAGTAATCAATCTCCTCGTGCTTCTCCACGCAGCTGCGGGCATATTCGGCCACATCATCGCTGGTGGATTCCATGAGGAAGAACACCGGCAGAGTCAGCTTGCCCTTCTCGTTGTCCGTGCCCAGGGTCTTGCCGGCGCTTTCATCGCTGCCGGTCAGGTCCAGGCAGTCATCATAAATCTGGTAGGAGATACCCAGCAGCGTGCCCATGCGGTTCAGCTGCTCAATCATCTCATCATCAAGCCCCTGCAGGAACGCAGCACCAGCCATGGCCATGGCAAAGAGCGTGGCTGTCTTCTTGCGGATAAGCTCGTAATAATCGGCTCGGCTCATGTCGATATCCCATAGACGGGTGGACTGCTCCACCTCGCCCTCGCACAAATCGCGCACGCCCAGGGCCATACGGCGAATGAAACGGGTATCGCCAATCTCGGCACCCATCACCATGGCCTGAGCCAGCATGGAATCGCCCAGCAACACAGCCAGCTCATTGCCCCACAGCGCATTCGGCGTGGGCTGGTCGCGGCGTGTCTCGGCCTTATCCAGCACATCATCATGCACCAGAGAGGCCATGTGCAGCATCTCCAGCATGGCAGCAAAGGTGGTATGTTCCTCCTTGATACCACCGGTAGCAGCTGCGGTGAGCAGCACCAGACCCGGGCGAATCATCTTACCCTTCCCCTTGCACACTTGGCGCATATACTCCCGCATATGGGGGGCGAAATGCCCGGTCTGTGCGTCTATCGTGTCGCGGACTTTCTGCAGCTCAGTCTCCACAATGCGCATGTAGGCTTTTCTATTACGCAGCTTACTGAAAAAAGGAAGGCTCATGAGAGGGAAAATAATATAGTACACCACGCCGGTGACTACACCGCCGCTGCGGTGAGTTTAGCAAAGATTCTGCCTCTTGGCAACCCTTTACCCCCAAAAATGACCCCATAAGAAAAAAATCATTGCATTTTGCAGTTTATCAGCCCATTCATCCGCCAGAAAATTAATGTTATATCACCCAGTGAAGCCAAATTGTCTTGTATTACTCTGCCACTATGCTACATTGATGATATGGACAAGGCAGGATTACACGCTTGGGTAAAGCAGAATTTGCAGAATGGCGAACAGATTGTGTGGACAGGCAGTCCGCGTCTGGTGTTTTTCCGCGGGGTATTCCTCACCCGCGTTGTTCCGGGGCTTATCCTGCTGGGGCTGGCCGTGTGGTTCCACTACGGCGCACCCGGCATTCCACTGCCGGAATGGGCCATGTTTCTGACCGCCGCCTTCCCTAAGGAAGTGGTGCTGCTGCTCAGCATCCTCCTGCTGGTGGTGCCGCCGCTGCGAGGCTACATGCTGCGCCACACCAGCTATGTACTCACCAACCGCCGCATCATCAAGGCCCGCGTGTTCAGCAACCGTGTGCGCCAGTGGCCGCTGGAAATCCTGACCAAAGCCCGCCGCATCGATTATAGCGATGGTCTCTCTACCTACATTTTTGATGACTGGGAAGACGGCCCTCACCGCCATGAGCATATCACCCGCGGCATCTACTACATGCGCCCCGATTTCCGCGAGGCGCTGGAAAAAGCGCAGCAGGCATGAGGTAACATTTAGTGGTAATGTTACTTCAGTAGAGCTTCCCTGCAGATGGGAAGCAGCATGAAAGTGGCATAGAGAGGTATATCCAGCAGGGTGGTATTTGTTGTTTCGCTGGTTTCCAGATTATTCTCGGAGAAATCATTCATTGAGATTCTGACTGCAAGAACCGGCTTGTATTTTCTGCAGTAATTCAACAGGCTTTTGGCCTTTGTGTTGTGTTCTGCTTTCACTTCAATGGGCACAACATTCATTGAAGTTTGAATGACGAAATCGACTTCTGCCCGGAAGGTATCCGATTGCCAGTAATGGGGGGATATCTGAGATTCAGCCCGGAGTTCCTGCTGGACAAACTGCTCTGTGAGTGCTCCCTTGAATTCCTTGAAAATGGCACTTTTTTCCAGAATTGTTGATACTTCCAGTTCGCATTTAGCGCCGAGTAATCCGACATCCAGAAAATACAGTTTGAAAGCACCGTCTCGATATGCACCTATGGGAAGAGAGGGTTCATTAATCCGGTCAACCCTGTAAATGAGGCCGGCCCGGAAGAGCCAATCCATGGCGCTTTCCAGATCTCTTGCTCTCATTTTATTGCCTACTTCTTTGTAGATAAATCGCTTGTTTTCCTTTGCGAGCTGGTGTGGTATTGATTCCCACAGCAGGGATAATTTTGCTGCCAGCATGGCAGGAACATGCTTGCTGAAATCATTGGCATAGTTGGAAAGTATCTCATTCTGTGCAGAACGAACAGCGCTGAAATCCTTGGTCTGTAGATACGTATTCACCACTTCGGGCATGCCACCGATATAGTAGTACAGCTTTAACAGATGCGTGAGTCTGTCGGATATAAGTTTTACGCTTTCCCATTTCTGGAGTTCAATGAAATCTATATCATGTGGGTGCTCCAGAGCGGTCATGAATTCACGGAACGTCAGGGGATAGAGAGTCATTGTGTTGACTTTTCCTACCGGAAATCCTGTACCGTGGTGTTGTTTCACCCCCAGCAGAGACCCCGCCGCCATGACATGATAATCCGGCAGATCTTCGCAAAAGTATTTCAGTGAGGTCAGGGCAGCCGGACAGTCTTGGATTTCATCCAGAATGATGAGGGTATCTCCGGGCTTGATATTGATATTGGTTTCTGCCTGCATCAGCAGTAACAGCTCCTTCATGTCGTAGTTACTCGTTTCAAATATACGCCGCATGCGTTCGTTTCGATCGAAGCGGATGTATACCACATCTTTGTAGTTTTCATCGCCGAAATGACGCATCAGCCATGTCTTGCCAACCTGTCGGGCTCCGAGGAGGAGAAGCGGTTTCCTCATCGGACTATCCTTCCATTTTTTCAGGTCTTGTTCGAGTCTTCTTTTCATGGTGGGCTTTATATAGCGTTATTCTACTGATTTTTAATGGTAATTCAAGAAAAATGCACGAAACTTACGCGAATATGGAGGCAGAAATGCACGAAACTTACGCGAATATAGAGGTAAAAATGCACGAAACTTACGCGAATGTTCGTTTTTTTCGGAAAAACGGGAGACATCGAAGCTCAGGAGGGCAGCCCCGTCACCCAAGACGCATGTAGTCGGGAGTTCCTTTTTTCAAAAGTCTCGCAGCCATAGACAGCGATACATCCTGGCAAAAGATATATGGCCCTAATTTTCAGCAGATGACTCCATTTCATCTCTCGGAATATAGGCTTGCTATGTGGGGATGAATATGTTATAATGCCGCCATGGCAGATATGTCTTTCACTGCACAGATGGCAGCCAAGCTTGGGCTGGATGAGAAGTATGTGATTCCCTACGGCTACGACAAGGCCAAGGTGAGCCTGGAGGTCCTGAAGCAGGACCGCAAGCGCGGCCGCCTGATTCTGGTGAGCGCACTCACCCCCACCCCCGCCGGTGAGGGCAAGACCACGGTTTCCATTGGTCTGGCTCAGGGTCTGCAGGCTGTGGGGCAGAAGGTGTGTCTGGCGCTGCGCGAACCCTCCATGGGCCCGGTATTCGGCCGCAAGGGTGGTGCCACGGGCGGCGGTGCTTCCAGCATTACCCCGGGCGAGAGCATCAACCTGGGCTTCACCGGCGACTTCCCCGCCATCACCGCCGCCAACAACCTGCTGGCCGCTGTGATTGACAACGCCCTTTTCTACAAGACCACCCGCCTGGACCAGAACAAGGTAACCTGGAAGCGCGTGATGGATATGAACGACCGCGCCCTGCGCAGTATCGTGGTAGGCCTGAACAAGAACGGCGTGCCCCGCGAGGACGGCTTCAACATCACCCCCGCCTCCGAAATCATGGCCTGCTTCTGTCTGGCCGAGGACCGCGACGACCTGCGCCGCCGCCTGGACAACATGGTCATCGGTTTCACCGCCGATGATGAGGCCGTGTATGCCCGCGAGCTGGGCGTGACCGATGCCCTGCTGGCTATCCTGAAGGAAGCTGTGAACCCCAACCTGGTGCAGAGCCTGGAGGGCGTGCCTGCCTTTGTGCATGGCGGTCCCTTCGCCAACATTGCCCACGGTTGCAACTCCGTCATCGCCACCAAGATGGCCCTTTCCTGCGCCGACTACGCCGTGACCGAGGCCGGTTTCGCCTTTGACCTGGGTGCCGAGAAGTTCCTGGACATCAAGTGCCGCCAGAGTGGCCTTTCCCCGGATGCCATCGTGATTGTGGCCACTATCCGCGCCCTCAAGATGCACGGCGGTGTAGCCAAGACCGACCTGGAAACCCCGAACGCCGAGGCCGTGCGCCGCGGCCTCGTGAACCTGGCAGCCCACATCGAAAGCGCCCGCCTCTACAAGCGCCCCGTCACCGTGGCCATCAACCTCTTTGCCGCTACGGATACCGAGGAGGAAATCGCCGAGGTGAAGGCCATGTGCGCCGAAATGGGCGTAGGCTGCGCCGTGGCCGATGTCTTCGGCAAGGGTGGCGCCGGCTCCACCGAACTGGCCGAAACCGTGCTGGCCAGCATGCAGGCAGAAAACGAACCCTTCGAATGCCTGTACAGCCTCGACCTCAGCGTGGAGGAACGCATGACCACCATCGCCCGCAAGATTTACGGCGCCGATGGTCTGGTGCTCACCAAGCCTGCCCAGAAGAAGCTGGCTCTCATGGCTAAGAATGGTCTCACAGACCTGCCCATCTGCATGGCCAAGACCCAGAACTCCCTCTCCGACAACGCCGGCCTCCTGGGCCGCCCCACCGGCTTCACCGTGACCGTGCGCGACTTCGAAATCGCCAACGGTGCCGGCTTCCTGGTCGCCCTCTGCGGCGATATCATGCGCATGCCCGCCCTGCCCAAGGTGCCCGCCGCCTGCGATATCAAGGTATCTGCCGATGGCACCATCACCGGCATGAAGGGCTGATTCAGCCCCCGGTTGTAATACTCATCACACCCCCGCCTGTGCAATCAGGCGGGGGTTTTATTGTACCTGTTTTTCTCTCTGATTCCCGAATCGCCCTTATGCTGAAAATCAGAGTAAGCGGGGAGCATCAGCCTATTCTCACACAGCTGCGCCGGAGGATAAAGAAGATACCCTGAGCATAAAGTTTTCGGCGTTTTTCCATAACTCCTGTTCTCACCGGGTTTTCGCTCTATGAGCCGGGAAACTTTGGGACACATGTGCTATACAACTTTTCTGCTTGCTACAGCATTGCCAATGCTGAGGCAAGCCTAAAGATGTAAGCCGTTCAAAAAAAGGAAGGAAGTTTATTTCGTTTT
>JAGBZE010000010.1 GCA_017628435.1 Akkermansia sp. | reverse complement strand
CGCCGTCGATGATGGTCATGACGGTGTCGAACTCGGCGTTGAGCACCACCATGTCGGCGGTGTAGCCGGGGGCAATCTTGCCGAGGTCGTGCAGACCGAGGCTCTGGGCCTGGTTCCAGGAGGTGGCCTTCACGATTTCGCTCAGGGGCATGCCGGTGATTTCCTGCACGTTCTTGATGCCCTTGGCATAGCGCAGGGTGGAGCCGGCCAGGTTGCCGCTTTCCAGGCGGGCCACGCCGTCCTTCACGATGATGGGCAGACCACCCAGCTGGCCGGGGCCATCGGGCATCCAGGAGCAGGCCAGGGAGTCGGTAATCATGATCATCTGGTCGATGCTCTTGTTCGTGAAGGTGAGGTTGAGCATATCCTGGCAGAGGTGGATCTTGTCGCAGATAATCTCAATCTTGATGTCCTTATCGAGCATGCCGGAGCCCACAAGACCGATTTCGCGGTGGTGCTGGGGGCTCATCTGGTTGCAGAAGTGGGTCAGGTGCTTCAGACCGGCGGCCTTGGCTTTCTTGAAATCAGCGTAGCTGGCGGCAGAGTGGCCTGCGGAGCAGGTGATGCCGGCAGCGGTGGCCTTGTTGATGAAGTCGATGGAGCCGGGCATTTCAGGAGCCATGGAGATGAGCAGCACGCGGTAGATGTCGTTCAGCATGGAAACCTCCTCGAAATCTGCAGGGCGCACGAAGGCGGGGTTCTGGGCACCGCACTGCTTGGGGTTGATGTAGGGCCCTTCCAGGTGCACACCGGGGGTCTTGGAGCCGGTGGGGGCAGCGGCGTATTTCTTCACAACGGAGCACACGTCTGCCAGGGTCTTGGTGCCCAGTGTCAGGGTGGTGGGCAGCCAGGTGGTCACGCCTTCCTTCATCTTGCAATCGGCGATGGTGCGGATGCTCTCCACCTTGCAGTCGCAGGTGTCGCAGCCGCCGGCGCCGTGGGAGTGAATGTCGATGAAGCCGGGCATAAGCATGTTGCCGCCGGCGTCGATGGTCTTGTCGGCCTCTGCGGTTTCACCGGGCTGCAGCACAGCGATAATCTTGTTGCCTTCCACAAGAACGGAACCACCGGGCAGGTCAATGCCGGGGGAGATGATATGGGCGTTCGTGATGAGTGTCTTCATAATCGGGGTATAAGAGGTATGACAGGAGGGAATTCTCCTGTTTACGCGCTGATTTTACCTATATCTCCACCATGAAGCAAGGAAAAAGAAGAGGTCGATGGCCATTTTTTTGCTGTGAGCAGGGCGTTTTTTGCACTTGCATTAAGGACTGATATGGAGTAGGATTCCCCCACCACGCAGTATTGCCGGATATGAGCCAGGAAACCACCGACAGAATAGACTTGAAAGCAGGCGCTTCCGCGCATGCGGGCGCAAACGTGGTCATGCCGCAGGCCCCGAATGTGGAGAAGAGTCTGCTGGCCATGATGACGATTGACCCTTCAAATATCGTCTCGCAGTGTGTATCCAAGGGCATGACGGCGGATTTCTTTTACATTCCGGCGCATAAGATACTGTGGGAGATTTTCCGCGACCGCTACGACAAGGGTATCCCGATTGACGTGACCTCTGTGATGCAGCACCTGGCTGACCGTAACAAGCTGGAGGCTGTGGGTGGGGCATCCGGTCTCATGGATGTGTTCTCCTACACCACGAATACGGGGCTGTTCAACCTGCATTTCGAGACTCTGAAGGAGAAATACGTGCGCCGCGCCATCATTCTGACGGCTAATCAGGCCAGCGAATCGGCCTACACGAGCGAGGCAGAGGTGGATGCCCTGCTGGATGAAACGGAAAAGGCTGTGCTGGAAATCCGCCAGAGCACCAACAAGGGCGGCGAGTGGAAGCTGAGCACTGATATTGCCGCAGCCGTGAGCAACATGGAGCGAATGATGAGCAGCAAGGGCGAGGTGCTGGGCCTCACCACCGGTTATCCTCGTCTCGATTCCATGATTAATGGCCTGAAGGGCGGTGAACTTTTCATTATCGCCGCTCGTCCTTCCATGGGTAAGACCTCGTTCCTGCTCAATATCATGGAGCACCTGGCGCTGAACGTGAAGAAGCCCATCCTCATTTTCTCCTGCGAAATGCCCAGCGTGCAGCTGGTGGAGCGTCTGCTGTATGCCCGAAGCGGTGTGAGCAAGCAGCTCCTTATCTCCAAGCAGGGAGGCATGGCCAAGGAGGATATGAAGCGCCTCAAGTATGCCATCAATGAACTGCGCGCCAGTAAGATTGTGATTGATGATACTGCGGCTATTTCCATTGCCGAGCTGCGCGCCAAGGCCCGCCGCGTGATGCGCGATCATCCTGATTTGTGCGCCATCGGCATTGACTACCTGCAGCTCATGCGCTCTCACACCAAGCAGGCGCAGAATAGCCGTGAACGTGAGATTGCTGAAATTTCCGGCGGTCTGAAGAGTCTGGCCAAGGAGTTGAATCTGCCCATTCTGGCACTGGCTCAGCTGAACCGTGGCCCGGAAAACCGCCCCGGCAAGAACAAGGGTGTGCCCATGATGAGTGACCTTCGTGAATCCGGTGCTATTGAGCAGGATGCCGACATGATTGGCCTGCTGTACCGTATGGCTTACTATGCTGAGGACGATGAGGATCGTGAGAACATGGGCTCCGATGCCAATTTGTCGCTTTCCAAGAACCGTAACGGTCCTACGGGTGATATCCCGCTGACCTTCATTCCGGAGCTCATGCGTTTCACGCCGCGCATTCCGCGCCCTGACGAAGAGGAAGAAGGTTGATGATTCAGCGTTTGTCAGTGCTGGTGCTTGGTTTGCTGGTGCTGCTTCTGGCGGCATGCCAGCAGTTCCCCGGCCCGGCCACGCCTGCCGTGGTGCTGGATATCGGCCACACGGCTGAATTTCCCGGAGCTCGCACCCCGGGCAAGGTGAATGGCAAGCGCCTTTCCGAGTGTGAGTTCTGGTACGAATACAGCTACTACACCAAGAAGGTGGTGGAGGCAGCCGGTTATTCCTGTGTGGTGTGCAACCGCGGGTATCTGCCGGATGATGAGCGCTATGAGGCCTGGGCAGAGCGAGCGGATGTGCAGCAGCTGGAGAAGCGCGAGAAACCGGGGCGCCGTTATCCCTCCTACTATTACCCTGACCGCGTGGCAGCGGGTATCATCAGCGCTGATTATGCTGTGTATCGCCAGGCCCCGGCCATGGTGTTCCTGCACCACAACAGCAATGGCAACGGCTGGCGCCGCTACCGTCAGGATTCCATCATCCTGGCCAACCGTCACAACGGTGTTCCTCTGGCTCAGGCTATTGCGGATTCCCTGAATTCGCGTTGTCTGAATCATGGTATGCCCAACAAGGGGAAGAAATGCAAGGTGGAGGTGCGCTACCGGGATGCCTCCCGCGGCGGCGGCTGGCTGAATGTGTGCGATGATGCCGGTATTCCCGCTGCTATTATTGAGGCTGCCTTTCTGAACAACCGCCAGCATGCCCGCTACCTGGCCGACCCGGAAAATGCCCGCCGTTACGCGGAGGCTGTGGGCCATGGTATTGTGCATTACCTGCGCACGCAGAGCGGCACGGTGCATCACCGTCGGCACAATGTGAACGAGCCGGACGAAGGCTCTTTTGGCTATGCCCGCGAATCACGCCGCCTGGATGTTCCCGGTGCAAAGCTGCTGCTGTGAGGCTGAACCGGGTGCATGGGGGTGTTTTCAAGGCAGATTTTCTTCAGCTCAGCTGAATACCGGCTTTGCGGGCGGCGGTCTGTTCCTCGGTGGTCAGGGGGCGGGTGGTAGCCAGCACCATGGGGGCAGGCGGTGTGCCGGGGCGCCCGAGCAGCACGCGGCAGACCCAGTTGATAAGGCGGGCAAAGCGCAGGCGCTTCATATAGGCTGAGGCGCGGCGAATGCACTTCATCGGACCATCCGCATCATCCACCGCGATGACTACGCCATCGCATACAACGGCGCAGTGGCCGATGCCCAGCGCCTCAATCTCCGCAGCCATGGCGGCGGCGTGGGCGGCATCGGTGGCAATGTGGCCGGGGTCCTCACCCTCCTGCGGGGGCAGGGGAACCTCCATGGCGTGCAGGGTGATGCCGTGTTTGTTGCACAGGCGCACCACTTCCTCGCGCTGGAAGAGAATGGTGCGGTCAGCTTCGAATACAATGTGCTTTACATTGGCCTTGAGAGCGTTGTTGATGGTGCCCGTGCCGATGCAGGGAACATCGAAACGCATATCGTGCCCGGGCTTGGTCACCTTGCAGAGGGTTACCGGGTAGCTGCGGTGGCCGCCGGCATGCAGGCATTCGTTGGTGCCCTTGAATGCCTCCACACAGACCACGCATTTGCCGTGCACAATGATGCTCTGGCCGATATCGAGCCGGGCGATTTCGCGGGCCT
>JAGBZE010000118.1 GCA_017628435.1 Akkermansia sp. | reverse complement strand
GGGGATGATTGTCTCTGAGATACTGCAGCAGCTTCAGAACAAGCCCATAGCGTTCGCGAAGCTTTGCCTTGGGGTGAAAAAGATTACGGAAACGGCAAACCTTCATGGAGCGGTCTATCTCCTTCAGTCCCGGATAAGGGTGAACATACTTGAACTTGCCAATTGCCGCCGTCAATTCAGAGCAAATGAAATTATAACGCTCCTGATAGGCCGGAGCTGCTCCAATGGTTCGCACCCCCTGCAGAATGCTCACCGTGTCATCCCATTCCAGGAGGCCTTTTCCGGGAACATCCCCCCATCTCCACAAACATATCTTCAGAGGCGTATCAAAAAATGAAATTGGAGTCTTGCAATCGCGCTTAGTAGAAAGCTGACAATCAATCAGAACCAATCGTCCATCATGAAGTAGCATATTCTTCAGCGCAACATCGCGATGCGCCATATTGGCGCGCTGCAATGCCTGAAAAATCTCGTACATACCTTCCACAACCTCAGCACGCTGAGCATCAGACAACGGCTCTCCGCTCTCCAGAATGGAGCGAAGGTCCCTGCCCGGCACATACTCAGAGCAACAGAAGGAAAAGCGCTTACCAGAATGGTACGCCAGGGGCTTGGCAAAATGAGTGGGTGATTGCTTCCAGAGCTCAAGTCCGCAGCGATATTCATTTTCACTCATATCGCCATAACGGCAAGCCTTGATGAAAACATCATTTCCCTCGGTATCCTTAGCCAGGAAAACAGAGTTAAGACGGCTGGAAAATTTCCCCGTACCGGTAAACTGGCGAAGCTCCGTATAGCCATAATTTTTCTCCAGAAAGCGGCTGAAGGCGTTCTTACTGACGATAAGCTTGGGAACTTTTCTTTTCTTGTGTGCCATAATGAGGAGAGAGTCGATTCTACTTTTTCCCATCCTACACTTTTGGGCATATTCTGTCAATAGGGAACTTCCAAAAAGAAAGGCGCCGCAGTCCTTTTGCAGAACTGCGGCGGGCTATATCAGAAAGCTTTTTCGGAGAGCAGCATCAGATAAAGGTGCGAATCACAGCCTTATCGCGCAGGCGGTCAACCCACTGGCGATAACGATGCTCGCTCTTCTTTCGGCGCACTGCATCATCCACCTTCTGCTTAATCTCGGGAGAGGACAGAGGCGGCGCGGCAGCCAGGCGCTTGCTGTGCACCTTAACAATGGTGAACCCGGCAGGGTCAAGCAAGGGGCCGACCAACTGGCCAGGCTTTGCAGCAAACACCACATTAGCAAACTCCACGGCCAGTTCATCGCGACGCAGAGAAGGCCACTTGCCACCATCGGCAGCGTGAGCATCGCGCGAATATTTACGGGCGGCATCCGCAAAGGAAATCTTTCCGCTTTCCAATTCCTCCCGCACGCGAACAGCCTGCTTGTAATGCTCCTCCGGAGTCATCATCGGGTCATTCGGATCCATGGCAGGAATGAAAATCTTGCTGTAGGTAATGCTATCCTTCATGATATCACGGTACTCGGAACTGGTTGCCTTGTACTCCTCAGCAATTTCATCAGGGGTGGGGGGAATACCGCGCTCATAGCGCATGCCACGCATGGCGGAAACAGTAATCTCCTTGCGCACAGATTCACGGTACTCCGTGTAATTCATGCCACTCTTACGCAGATTATCAAGAAAATCACTACGCTTACCATTATACTGCATCAGGATTCGGCGGTTAATTTCATCCTCCACCTGGTCTTCCTTAATGGAGAAGCCCTTGGTCTCAAAATCACACAACACCAGTTCGCGCTCAATCAGATCATTCAGCACAGACTTTTTGGCAGCCACCAATTCAGAATTAAAACGTGGCCCCTGGCGGGGGTACAGCATCATCAACTCACGGAAATAAGGAGCAAGGCGGGCACGCACCTCGCTGGAGGTAATCGGGCGGCCATTCACAGTGGCGGCAATGCGGTTTACTACCCCCTCCTTAGGGGCAGCCTGAGCCACAGGCACCGTAAGCAAAGCCAGCAGAAGAACAGCAAAACGGCGGACTAGTTTCATATATCGGCAGTATACTGCAAGAAAGAGTCGCATGCAACATTCTTCTTTGTCACGGATTCACTTTATGCTCGCATTACCTTGCGCAGCGTGGTAGAATGCCAGAGTTAAACAATCTCATTCATACCAGTTATGGCAATCAAACTGTTCATTCCCGGTCCCACCGTTGTATCCGAAGACATTCTCAAAGAGATGTGCCTGCCGATGATTGGCCACCGCTCCAAGAAGGCTTCCGAAATCCAGAAGCGCATTTCCGACAACATGCAGAAAGTTCTCTTCACGGAAAATCGCATCCTGCTTTCCACCTCCTCCGGCTCCGGCCTCATGGAAGGCGCCATCCGCTCCTGCACCGCCAAGCGCGCCGCCGTGTTCTCCATCGGAGCTTTCGGTGACAAGTGGTACAAGATGGCCAAGACAAACGGTATCCCCGCCGATAAATTTGACAGCGTGATGGGCGAGCCCACCACCGCCGAAATGGTGGACGCAGCCCTCTCCACCGGCAAGTACGACCTGCTCACCGTGACCCACAATGAAACCTCCTCCGGCATCCAGAACCCGGTAGAAGAAATTGCCGAGGTCATGAAGAAATACCCGGATGTAGTGTGGTGTGTGGATGCCGTTTCCTCCGCCGCCGGCTCGAAAATTGAGACCGACAAGCTGGGTATCGACGTGCTCATCACCTCCACCCAGAAGGCCCTTGCCCTGCCTCCCGGCCTGGCTATCTGCGCCATGAGCCAGAAGGCCTACGACCGCACTGCCCAGGTGGAGAACCGCGGTCTGTACTTCGACCTGCGTACCCTCTGGGACTTCATCGACAAGAAGAACTACCAGTACACCTCCACCCCCTGCCTCTCCCTCATGTATGCCCTGGACAAGCAGCTCCAGCACATCGTGAACGAAGAAGGCATCGAGAACCGCTTTGCTCGCCACGAAGAACTGGCAGCTTACACCCGCGCCTGGGCAGATGAGCACTTCACCGTGTATCCGAACCGCAAGTATCTCTCCAAGACCCTCACGGTGATTGATTCCCGTCCCAAGGGCAGCGATGAGATGATTTCCATCCCCGAGCTGAACGCCTTCCTCGCCCCCCGCAACCTGCAGCTGGGCAACGGCTACGGCGGTCTGAAGGACAAGACCTTCCGCATTGCTCACATGGGTGAGCTCCAGATGGACGACATGAAGGAAATCACCTCCGCCGTGGAAGACTTCCTCAAGTCCAAGTAAACCATTCTCCTCCAGTCATGAACCCGGGCGGGAGGCGCGCATGTGCCCCCGCCCCTTTTTTTTAATGTTATTATGAAAAATCCTCAATTTGTTCTCAACTATGATGTCATGTACTACGACACCGACTGCGGCGGCGTGGTACACAACCTGGCCTACCTGCGCTGGGTAGAAGAATGCCGCACCAAGATGGCCCCGGAGCTCGGCATTGATTTCATCGGGCTCATCCGCGAGAACCGTCACCTGGTACTGGTAAGCCACGAGGTGCAGTACAAGCGTCCCGCCTTCATGGGCGATAAGATTCAGATTCACGCCTGGGTGGAAAAGGTGGAGAAATCCCGCTTCTGGTGCGTGTTTGAAATCCGCCGAGATGACGGCCAGCAGGTCTGCGTGAAAGTGCGCCAGTGCCTGGCCCTGGTGCAGATGCCGCAGGGCCGCCCCCAGCGCATCCCCGAAGCCTGGTACAACAGCGCCGCCCCGGCTGAGGATTTAGTGGATTAACATCACATGCAGGAGCTCATCACAGATACACGTTTCGGAGGCATCATTGCGGTTCTCCTCTGCGTGACATTACTTCTATGTGCCCTGCTCTTCCTTTTCAATGACAGGGAAGTACGGTATACCGGAGTTCTGACCGTCGCGATATTCGGTGGTGGGCTCATCGCATTGTGTGCGGTTCTCGAACTATCCGGCCTTGAGCTGCCCGATTGGCTCATAGGAAGCGGCAGGCGCAAGATTCGCGGTACTCTCCTGATTGCGCTATGGGCATGGTGCAGCCACAAGCTGGCAGATCGGCTCTACTACCGCTACCTGGACAAATAAAAACAGGGACGCTTCACACCGAAGCGTCCCTATGTGTTTCAGAAAAAGAACCTACGCTCAGCGTTTGCTCCAATACTTCAACAAGCAAAAAAGTCTGAATGGCAATAACCTAAGCAATGAAGTGCCGGAATGACGAAACCGTTTCCAATCAAACACAGAACGTCTCAAGCGCTCCAGATATGATACACTCCACCACATGCTCCTCAACTGGCAACCCGATAATTCCTGTTCAAGTTTTTCCTTGGCTTGTTCAAGCAGCTCCGAAGGCCAATTGGTCAGAGTCGGGTTATGGCGCGCTCGTTCCAAATCGCGCAGCATGCATACTATAGAAGCCGCATGAAATGACTGATATTTTTCCTGATGCCGTTCGAATTGCATAATTCCCGCCACACCAGGCGTCAGTCTGAAATTTGATAAATTGGAACTATGCATGCGATACGCCAAGCCAATATTACGCCATCCCAATACAGGCCCCATCAATGCAGCACGAAATGCCAAGGTCGGATCTTGTTCAAAGCGAAGATTTTCAGTCTCATCCTGACAAAGCGGTCCCCAGGCATCCTTCACAATACGGCTAAATGCTGCCCCCACACACCGGATTCTGCCAGAATTACTCCCGAAAAGGTTTTCCTTATTTTCAGCAGGCGTTCCGATATACAACTCATTCGGACTTTGATCGTAACGCATCACACCATACGAAAGCGTATTAAATTCATGTCCCTGCTCGTCAATACACTTCATAGCGAATGAAACCTGAACAACATCCGGATGTTTGCAAACAGCCTCAGCTAACAGGCGACACCTTTCCGGCATCTGCACATCATCTCCATCCACCATCAAAATCCAATCGTGCTTTGCCTTAGCCCAGCCCGCATCTGTAGCTCCAGCAACACCAAGATTCTGCTTCAGCTTTACAATTTCAACATCCCAGCCAGCACCGTGTTCCTGCACGGTTTCCTCAATAATACGAACGCTATCATCAGTAGATGCATCATCTACGATAACCAACTGCATCGGGCCATCGTAATCCTGGGCAAATACAGACAGAATAGCCTCCTTGATGTATTCCGACCTGTTATAGCAGGTCAATACCATACTCATTCCCAATTTGTTCATCATACATATAACTTCGGAATCAGGTTATCGCATTGGTAATGCTGATGCAAGCAAATAATTCGTAAAAGATTAAAATTTATGAGTTAGGGAATTATCATAAATGTCAACCATGGAGGATGATAGATACTTATTCACGCCTAACAGCAAGCGTTTAGATGCAAAGATAATGTTTCAGCATTACCAATGCGATATACAAGTCCGGGTCAAATAAAGATAAAAGCAGCTTAAGTTTACCCCCCACTGGTACGCCATGAAAATCAAAGCAGCGGTAGTAGATTTCTGAACATCGAGGAAGCACAATTTCCTTATTAAAGGCATTGAAACATTCTGCGATATCGAAGAAGACACCAGCAACCCCGACTACATTCTCTACTCATGCTTTGGTGCAGCCCATTTAAAATACAAAAACGCAGTAAAAATTTTTATCTGCGATGAAAATGTATTTCCAGATTTCAACCAATGCGATTATGCTGTTGGCTGTGTACGAATAGAATGCGGGAATAGATATTTATGGTTTCCACCATGCTACAGTACATACATGAATCGGGAAATACCGGCTTTGCCGGAGCTCGACAAAAGCCTCAGCCATCGCAAGTTCTGTTCATTCGTCTATTCACAGTGCGG
>JAGBZE010000117.1 GCA_017628435.1 Akkermansia sp. | reverse complement strand
GGGGCATAAAGTTCCGCAGGCTTCGCCTGCCCGACAAACTCCCATTTGGCGCAGTAATCTTTGGGACACATGTGGGGCCCTGATGAATTTCCTTCTCCCACATTTTCTTCAGGCCTCAGAATTCAATGCTTCGGGTTGAGGAAAAATCCAGAGGAACGGACTGGGCGAATACGGATACCTGCTCAGCAAGGCCTGGGGCGGGCATTCCCTTGCGGTATTCATGAGCGGCGCCTTAGTCGCGGGGTTCGGGGGTAAAGATATAGAAGCTCTGCTGGCGCATGCGGATGAAGCCGCGCAGCTCTCGCAGAATGAGCTGCAGCAGTTTCAGTACACAGAGCCCCAGCAGCACATATGCCCACCAGGCAAGGTTGCGTTCTACCCACTTCTTGCCCACAAGGTCATAGAGGTAACAGCCTGCGAGGAGGTAATAGCCGAGCGCTTCCAGCGGTGTGGGTCGAGTCACTTGCGTCAGGGGGCGGGCGGCATCATTGTCCGGCAGTGTGAGCCCGAGCTCTGCGAGCTGTGCTTCCAATTGCTGCGTGGTCTGCACATTCAGAAAACCATCCTTTGGAAGGTTCAGCCCCTTCGTGTATTTCACAAAATAATAATCAGCCCGGCCATTCGGGCGGCGTTTGCATGCGGCGATGAGCTCGCGGTGCAGGGGGACAGCAACGGCTGCGGCTCTGCAGCCCCACAGCGCTTCCTCCACGATGATAGCCCGTTTGTCGGTAAGCAGGTATACCGTATGCCGCTCCCGCAGCCAGGAAAACCGCGGCTGTATTGCCAGGACCATCACCGCACACAACAGCACGTAGAGCGCCAGCCCATTGATTATCCCTGCAGCGAATGCAGCCACAAGCCCCCCCGCTATGATGACCAGGAGCCCGGCAACGCCTGTTTTCCTGGCATCCCACCGGGGTGTTCTGCGCTCCGCCCACAGGACTTTTTCATCATCATGCAGAATAAATTCTGCTGCCTTTTTTTCCTTTGGGTACATGTCCAGCCGGCTGGTGTCAATGAGATGGGTGGCCTTTTATGGATTACAGCGGGAAGAGCAGGGTGACGATGAAGATATCTGCCAGGACAATGATGAAGTTCATCGGAATACCGATGCGCATGAAATCACTGAAGCGGTAGCCGCCCGGGCCGTATACCAGCATGTGCGTGGGAGACCCGATGGGGGTGGCAAAGCTGGAGGAAACGGCAATCATGAGAGCCACGCAGAAGGTGAGCGGGTTCACGCCCAGGGTGAGGGCAGAGTTGTAGGCAATGGGGAAGAACATGGCACCGGCGGCAGCGTTGCTGATGAATTCGGTGATGAAGGTGCCCAGCAGGCAGATGCACAGCAGCACAACCAACGGGTTGGTGCCGCAGACGTTCAACAGACCATCGGCCAGAATGGTGGCCAGCCCGGTTTTCTCAATGGCGGTGCCCAGGCATACAGAACCCGCAAAGACCAGCAGCACTTCCCAGTTGATGGACTTGTGTGCCTGCTTGATGTTGCAGCAGCGCGTGATGAGCATGGCCATGGCGGCCAGGAAGCAGGCGCTCAGCAGCGGCATGATCTTGAACGCGGAAAGCAGAATCATGCCGAGCATGATGAGGGTGGATACCAGGGTGCGTATGCCAATCCGGGGGATGATATCGGAATCGAAGAACTGTAAATCCCGCCCTACGTCAGGCTGCTTTTCACCGCTGCTTTCCAGTAGCAGCGTATCACCCGCCTGCAGTTCGATTTCATGGGGACCGGCGGCTATGCGCTCACCCTGGCGGGCAACGGCTACCAGCACCATATCGTTTTCTGCCTCATAGTTGGTGTCGCCCATGCGGGTGCCGATGAGCTTGCTGTGGAAATTGACGTAGGCGGTGTGTAGTTTGCGGCCCTTGCTGATGGTCTCGCTGGTGTACACGGGACTGGTGGAGTTGACCAGACGGTGGGTTTCACGCAGCTGGAGAATATTCTCAATGTTGCCGGCGTAAATGAGGCGGTCGCCGCCCAGCACGAATTCGTCATCTTTGACGGGGCTGATAATCTCGCGGTCGAAACGGATGATTTCTACCAGTTTGCCGCCTTTGATTCTGCCCAGCCCGCATTCGCTGATGGTGCTGCCAATGTGTTCGTTATCAGCGGGAACAAGCAGCTCCACGGTGTAGTCGCTTACCGATTCAAAGGAGTTTTCTGCCGAGGGATGCTCCGGCAGCAGTTTCTGCATGGCTATCACGGAAATGATACCCACAGCCAGGCAGAACAAACCCGCCAGCGTGGGGGTGAAGATGCTCAGCTCCACGCCGGTTTCCTCCTGATAGAAGGTGGAGATGATGAGGTTGGGCGGTGTGCCGATGAGGGTGCAGATACCACCCATGCCGGAGGCGTAGCTGAGGGGAATCAGCAGGCGCGAAGGGGCAATGCCCAGCTTGCGGCTCCACATTTTGACCACGTTGATGAAGAGGGCCACCACGGTGGTGTTGCTCAGTACTGAACTTAGCACGGCCACCGGCAGCATCAGGCGCGTCACGGCTCCGGAATAACTGCGCGGCGTGCCCAGAATGTGCTTCACAATCCACTGCAGCACCCCCGTATGCACCATGCCTGCCACCACCACGAACAGCACACCCACTACCACAACGGAGGGTGAGCTGAAACCTGCCAGCACATCCTTGGTGGGCAGGGTGCCTGTGACCAGCAGCGTGGTCATGCCGCCCACAAACACGATGTCGGCCTCCAGCTTGGTGAACAGCAGGAGGCTGAACATGGTGACGACGGTGGCCAGGGTAATCCAGGCCGGCAGAGTCAGCCCGCAGAAAATAATATCATTCATCTTGTTACGTTATATTGAGGGTTGTGTGAGCGGCAGGCGAACGGTGAAGGTGGTGGCCTGCTCATCGCTGTGTACGTCCACCCGGGCGTTGTTGGTATCAATAATGCGGCGTACGATGGAGAGCCCCAGCCCCAGACCGCTATCTGCCCCGAGCTTCTTGGTGGAGAAGTTAGCCTTCCAGATGTTGTCGATATGTTCGGCGGCAATGGGCGGGCCGTTGTTGCTGATGGAGACCACCACGTAATCCTGTGTGGAGGCGGTGGCAGGTTCGTAGGCAGTGCTTACGCGGATGGTGGGATTGGGCGTGTTGAACTCCGTCATGGCATCCCAGCCGTTCTTGATGAAGTTCACCCAGATTTGCACAAGCTCCGTGGTGTCGGCGGTAATGGCGGGTGTTTCCTGCAGGTCGAGCTCCACGTTGATGCGCTTTATCTTGTTGTGCAGGAGCATGAGTGCATCTTTCACAGACTGCACAACATCGCAGCCGGGCTCGCGCATAGAGTTGCCCCCGCCCAGCAGTTTTACTGCGCGTACAATGCCGGTGGCCTGTTTGGCTGCTACCTTCATGTCGCGCAGGTCGTGCCCCATTTCCCAGAAGCAGTAGTTCTTCTGCACCTTTTCCACAAATTGCGGAGCCAGCAGCTCGGCATCATTCTTATCCGGGAAAAGATGAGCCAGCACTTTGGCGGCCGCCTGGCTCAGCCCCAGCACTTTTTCATAATGGCGAGATGCTATGCGCAAATCCCGCGTGGGGATGTAGTTGGTATCTTCTATGCCGAAGCTGAAGAGCAGGGCGTTGTTCTTATCTGTCTGCTCCAGGAAATCCCACAGAGCGGTGGATACAAAGTCTGTGCGGCGTGCCAGAACACCCACAGCGTTGTTCAGCTCGTGCGCCACGCCGGCCGTGAGCTGCGCCAGCGTGGTGGCATTTTCTGCACGCTGCAGCTGGTCTGCCATGCGTTCCTTCTCCGCAGCCTGGCTGGCAAGTTGCTGCTGCAGTATGCGGCTGTTCTGCAGCACCAGCGCAAGCAGCTCGCTGCCCTCCGTCGGCGTGAGTCGCTCCACAGTGACCGGTCCCGCAGCCAGCAGCGTGTAGCGGCTGCCGGGCATGCCTTCTGCATATTCCTCCGCGCACAAGTTAAAGCCTGCGCCTGCCTGAAAACACTTATAGCCATAGCGCTGCACAGTGGCAGCGCAGTTGGTATAGAGTTCTCCCTCTGCTCTGGCGTGGGCACATACCGTACCGCTCACGATACGGTAAATGCTGCAGCAGCGTTCCCCCTGTGAAATCAGGATTTCGCCCGTATGGAAGGTCAGCTGCTCCGTTTTGCCGGAGCTGGACAGCTCATTCGTGTGTTCAAGCGGAGATTTCACCGTGGTGCAGAGGAATGAAATAATCAGACTATTTCAAATAAGTTGAAGAAACCGGTAATCGAGAAAACCTCGCTGATGGATTCGTTGATGTTGCGGATGACCAGCTTGCCGCCCTTGGCTGCCACCTGCTTGCGCAGGGTCAGGAACAGACGCAGACCGGAGGAGCTGATGTATTCCATCTGGCTGCATTCCAGCTCGATGTGGCGGTCTGCTGCATTCATGAGCGGCTGCATGTCATTGTTGAACTGCTCAGAGTTGACTGTATCCAAACGGCCGATAATGGTGCCGGTAAGCTTGTCTCCGTTGTCTGTGATGATGAGTTGCATGATATTATTGTAGTGGTATGTTGTTAGAATTAAGTGGTTGTGTGTGCGTATATCTTCTTGCGCATGGTAAGCACGTTCTGCCCGCTCTGCCGGCTGTAGCTCACGGTGTCCATGAGCTTGCGCACCAGCAGGATGCCCAGGCCGCCGATGGGGCGCTCCTCTGCGCTCAGTGTGGTATCAGGATCCGGCGCAGCGGTCGGGTCAAAGGGGGCTCCCTTGTCGCGGAGTTCAAAGGTGAGCTCGTGCCCCTCGTTATCCCACTGTATGCTCAGGGAGATTTCGCCGACTTCATCCTTTGCATAGGCGTATTGTACGCAGTTCACCATGGCTTCCTCAATAGCCAGGTTAAGGGAGAGCGTGAGCGACCCCGGAATGGGAAGCCGGCTGCAGTAGCCCTCGATAAAGTCGGGCAACTGCACCATCTGGGCCATGTCGTTGTAGATGGTGAGAGTTTGGGGGGGCTTGGCGGCTTTTTTGTCGTTGCCGGCCTGGTGATATCGCAGGCAGAGCATGGTGATGTCATCGCTCTGCGCGGCATCACCGGCAAACTGGTTCACCTCGTTCATCATATGCTCCACGATGGCTTTTACAGGTTCGCAGCTGTGGCGGCGCACGACGGAGAGCATGCGCTTGTTGCCGAAGAGCTCGGCGCTCTTGTTCTCTGCTTCATTCACACCATCGGTGTAAAGGAAAAGGGTGCCGTGGTTTGGCAGCTGCATGCTCTGTTCGGTAAAGTCGAAGCCGCACATCACGCCAATGGGGATATTGGGCTTTACCTCGTGGAATCGGGCCTCGCTATCGGGCAGTGCCAGTACGGGGGGATTATGCCCGGCATTGCAATAGCGGAATTCGCCATTCTCAAGATTCAGGACACCGATGAACATGGTCACGAACATGTTGGTGTTGTTGTCCTCGGATATCGAATCGTTCAGCGCCTTTGCCATCTGTGCGGGTGAATCCGTCTGTGCGGCAATCAGGCGAATGAGACGGCAGGTAATGGCCATCACCAGGGAGGCTGGCACACCCTTGCCGGATACATCACCCACAATGAGATAGAGCTTGTTGTTGATGATGAAGAAGTCGTACAAATCGCCGCCAACCTCGCGGGCTGGCTGCAGGTGGGCGTATAAATCCAGCTGGGCTCGCTCAGGGTAGGGCGGGAATACCTTGGGAATCATTCCCATCTGGATGCGCCGCGCCACCTGGAGTTCACCCTCCATGCGGTTCTTGATGCTGGTGGTGAGCTCCAGCTCATTGATGTGTTCACGCAGAGAGTGCTGCATGTACTCGAACGTATTCCGGAAGTAAGCCAGCTCGTCTTCAGATTTAATCTCCGGCAGCGTGGCATCCAGCTGCCCGTGTGCCACTTGGGTAGCGGCTTTGCTGAATTGCTTGAGCGGGGAGCTGATGCGGTGGATAATCCAGCGGCACATTACCAGCAGGAACAGCCCCCCGAGTACAAATACGGAGACGATGGTCAGGGTCAGTTCATCGATAACGGCGTATACCTCCTCCTTGGGACAGACCAATGCAACCGGCCAGCCCGACGTGTTGATGGGGGTGTAGAACACGTAACACGGCTTGTCGCCATCCATGATTTTCTCCATGCCGCTCTGCTGGTTCAGCATGCCTTCGATGAGCTTCTCGATATTTCTGTCGGCCATGTAATTGGTGGCCGTCTGAATGTCCTGGTAGAGAATGCGGGCTCTTTTGTGGTGAACAACGTAGTGCCCCTTGCAATCGAGCATGAAGCAGTAGGCGTTCGGGTAGGGATGAATGTCCAGTACCTTGTCTGCCAGTTCTTTAAGGGAAATGTCTGCCGTGAGTACAGCAATCATTTTGCCGCTGGCGTCCTTGATGGGGTACGAGTAGGTGGCGATGATGTCATCTGCACCGCCTCTGTCAAAGTAGGGATCAGACCAACGAGCCTCGCCGCTTTCTTCCGCCTCGGTATACCAGGGTTGGGAGTGGTAATCGTAGTCCGCCGTTCCCAGATTCTTACGTTCTATGCTGCCATCTTCCTTGCGGAAAGCGTAAGGGGCGAACATTTTCCCTTTCTCGGGATAATAATCCGGCCTGAGGGCAATGCTGCTGCCAATGATATGCTTATTGTTGCGAATAATCTGGCAGTTAATCTCGATGAGTTCATCCGGCGAGTCCAGCTTTTTCTGCACCGCCCACTCCATGTTCGAGGTGGTGGTCTGCACCTGCAGCAGCAGGTCATCGATGATTCCTACCACATTGGAAAGCTCGCTTTGCGCATGGCGAGAAGCCTCCTGCTTCACAATCCGCTGCGCCGTTACCTGGAAGATGCTTGCCGCCACCATAAAGGTCAGCGCACACACGCCAAGGATATACAGACTCAGGCGTGAGGCAAATGAGTGTTTGATGATGGATTTATCCGGAGGTGTAATTTCTTTCATGATGCCAGCGCGGCCTTATTTCTTGATATTCAGGTCTTCGTCTATGTGGGGCTCTGCCTTGCAGATATGCGCAGCGGCGTATTATGCGGTACGTGCCGGCTGCGCGCGGCTATTATATGACATTTTTCCAAAATGACAATACCCGATTTTAATTCAATATATGGTTTTAGTGTACATGTGGGCAGGAATGTGTGGTTAGTTCTTTCTTCTTGCAATGGGCTGGTTGCCGTGCTAGTATGCGGAAATAGGTGAATCATGAGGCAGGTCATTTATCAGCTTTTTGTGCGGCATTTCTCGAATTTCAAGGTGGGGAGTACCCCGTGGGGCTCGCGCGAGGAGAATGGTTGCGGCACGTTCAATGCTGTGACCGATGCTGCGCTGGAACAACTTGCCCGCATGGGGGTGACTCATCTCTGGTTCACCGGCGTTCTGCGGCATGCCACGCAGACTCCGCATGAGGGCTTGCCTGCTGATCCTGCGTGTGTTGTGAAGGGGATGGCCGGCAGTCCGTATGCCGTGAAGGATTATTTTGATGTAGACCCGGATCTGGCGGAGAATGTGGAGGCTCGCAGGGAGGAGTTTGCGGCTCTGCTGCGACGGTGCCGGCGCTGGGGCATGGTGCCCATGATTGATTTTATTCCGAATCATGTTTCGCGCCATTATCACTCTACTGTGCGACCCGGCAGCAGTTTCGGTGCGCAGGACGACAAGAGCCGTTTTTATTCCCGGGATAATTCCTTCTATTATCTGGAGCCTCAGCAGAGCGATGTGCTGATGCAGCTTCCTGGTGGCGAGTTTGTGCCGGAGCGGGGGCAGGGGCGTGTTACCGGCAATAATGTGGCTTCCTGGACACCGGGGGATTATGATTGGTATGAGACGGTGAAGCTGAATTATGGCTCTGATTACCGGCATGGATGTCATGCCGCAGAGTCTTTGCCTGGTTTGTTGGCGCCGGAGTACGCGCTGCCGCGCACCTGGCAGCTCATGAATGAGGTGATTGCCTATTGGCAGGATATGGGGGTGGGCGGATTCCGCTGTGATATGGCGCATATGGTGCCGCTGCCGTTCTGGCGCTGGATTATTGCACATGCCCGCTTGCGTGACCGCTCGGCCTTCTTTGTGGCAGAGGGATATGATGACCACCTGAAGCTGGTGAATGGCTCGCCTCATCCGGCTTTGCTGGCGGCTGGTTTTGATGGTGTGTATGATGGCGGTGCGTATGAGTCGCTGCGCAGGATTTTTGAGGGCGGGGCCTGGGCAAATGACCTGGATTCTCTGCACCAGGAGACCAGCCCGATGTTCTGTGGCGGGGTGCGCTATATTGAAAATCATGATGAACCACGCATTACTGCGCCGCAGTACTGGGGCGGCATGGGCTGCCGTGTGACCAGGGCGGCTATGGTGGCGCAGTATTGCACCACTGCCGGGCCGGTGCTGGTGTACAATGGCCAGGAGGTGGGTGAGGAACCTACGGGGCCGGGCGGGTATGGTGGCGATAATGGCCGCACCAGCATTTTCGATTATACGCATCTGCCTCATCTGCAGCACTGGAGCAATGGTGGTACTTACGATGGTGCTTTGCTGACTCCCGAGGAGCGCGAGCTGCGGAGCTTTACGGCACATCTGCTCACGCTGCTGCAGCATCCGGCGCTTGCCAAGGGAGGCTTTTATGGCCTGAACTGGGCAAATCGTGACACTCAGGATTATGGACGGCGGGAGGGGGATACGACCTCCGGACATAATTTCTATGCTTTTCTGCGCCATTATCGCAAGGCGAAGTCCACCCTGCTGGTGGTTTGCAATCTGAGCCCGACGGAGACTGCCAGTACGTTTATTCACATTCCCGTTAATGCGCAGGAATGGGTTGGAAAAAAGCCCGGCTGCTATACATTTGTGCCGCTGCTGGATGCGGCTTCACCCCTCATTGATATTGACGCCACGAGGCTGGAGAGCTCCGGGCTGCCGGTGACTCTGCCGCCGGGTCAGGCGCAGATTTTCGAGTGGTGCTGAAGAAATGACTTCTGCAGCGGGTCGGAAAGCCTTTTGTGCTTGATACGCGCGGGGAAATGTGGCAAGATGTGGGGACGATGTATGGGCATGTCATTATAACAGGTGCTTCTTCTGGCTTTGGAATGTCGTTTGCACGCCGCCTGGTGGGGGAGTGCAATCACATGGTGCTGGTTGCGCGTCGGAAGGAGGTGCTGATGGAGCTAGCGGATGAACTGCGAGCTGCCAATTCTGAGCTGAAGGTCACGGTTGTGGATTGTGACCTGGCATCTCAGCGGGCACGCGAGCGCCTGATTCAGCTTTTGCAGGAAATGCCTGCAGGCAAGACATTGCTCATTAACAATGCAGGCCTGGGTGATTATGGCGAGTATGTAAGCAGCTCCCCGAAGCGGAATCACCAGATGCTGCATGTGAATATTCTGGCTGTGGCAGAGCTTACGCGCGCCATGCTGCCGCGCATGGTGGAGCAGGGCGGTGGTATCATCAATATTGCTTCTCTGGCTGCAGACCTGTTCATTCCGGACTTTGCTATCTATGCTGCCTCTAAGGCTTTTGTGGCATCCTTCTCCGAGGCTGTACGCATGGAGGTTCGCAAGGCCGGGGTGCCGGTGCTGGCTGTGTGCCCGGGGCCGGTTCATACCGGTTTTGGCAATGTGGCTCGCCGCAGCGGTTGCACAAACGGATATTCCTCATTCAAGAAATGGGTGTACACCTCCATTCCCACTGTGGTGAATGGCGCGCTGGATGCACTGGCCAGGAACAAGCCCCGTTATTATCCCTCCCGCCGTATTCGCCTGATTGGCTGGCTGCTGCGTAATACGCCGCTGCCGTTGCTTCGTTTCGTGATGGGCCAGCGCCCTCGCAAGGTGGCTCCGCTTCCGGAAAATTAAGATTTCCCATTACCTGTATATGAAACATTTGTTTCACCGCAAGAGTAAGATAAAGATATTCACCTGGTTCCGCATGGGCTTGCTGGGCGTGCTGCTGATTGCCGCCGGTGCTTTGTACACGCCGTATCCCGTTGAGCTGGTCAAGGCCTTGACAGAAAAGGAAAAACCTGCCAGAAAGAAGAAGCGTAAGGTGGTGCAGCCCTCTGCACCTGTCACTTCCGCACAGCCGGCCACCCCTGCCAAGCCTGTGCTCCTGCCGGAGCCGGAGGAAGAGGAACTGGAGATAGAACCCTGGAGCCCGCAGGAGGCATTTACGATGCCCACCATTGCGCTGCCTCCGTTCCCCCCGGCGCTACCGGAGAGTGTGGAACCTGGGCGCTACGATCATATCAGTAAGATGACTCCGGGATTGAATGTGCTCAGCTCGGTGCAGTTTGAGGAGGGTAGCACAGCTTCCCTGGATCGCAAGGCTCAGTCTGCCTACCAGGTACGCGTGGCGTTGAGTCTTCGCCTGCCCAAGGCTGCTGATGGAGAATCGCTGAAGCACGCTAACCCCAATCTGCCGGATTTGTTCCCCCGCTACAATGATTTCATGGGGAAGGCCAGGGTTTCTCAGTGGTACCAGGCTCTTTATCTGCACAAGCAGAACCGCGTGCGTAAGGAGGCTGCCACGCTGGCACGCCTCCTGGACAGACACAATTATTACGATACCGATACCATCCTGGAAATGGAAGCTCCGGAGACAGGCCGCAAGGTGCTGTGGGTGCAGGCAGATATGGATGTGGTGTCCGATGGTTCTGATGGCGACCGCCTGCCGGATATGCCGGAAAAGGTGAAGAACAGCGATTTCTACCAGCCCATGACCTCCTACCGCTGGCGCAAGCTGGGCAACAAGCCGAATCCGCTGCTGCCGCATTGGGAGGAGCGCGTGAAGAAGCTCAGCAAGGACAAGAAGGCCAGTGCAGAGGATTTGCAATATGCCCGCAATGTGGTGCATGACCTGAAGAAGTACAGCTTCCTGCTGGCGGAGTATGATTCATTTGTGGTGGTGCCGCTTACTTTCAATAGTGGCAAGAATGATGCGTACCGTCCGCAGCTGGGTGACTATGTGGCTGTGGTGGTGGGAGACCGCGTATTCCCGGCCATTGTGGGTGATTTCGGCCCGCGTTTCAAGGCTGGTGAAGCCTCGCTTCGTTTGGCCCGCATGATTAACCCGAAGGCTACGCCCTTTGCCCGCCCGGTCTCCGATCTCGGGGTGAGCTACATTTTCTTCCCCGGCTCCAAGGAACCGGAGAACGGCCCTATCAATTACGAGCGCCTGAATACGCGTGTGCAGGAGCTGCTGCAGGAAATGGGTGGCTTGTCTCCGGCGGCTCAGTTCCAGCAGGTGGAGGATTTGCTTGCTCCGAAGCCGGCTCCCCAGCCTGAACCCCAACCCGCTGCTCCTCAGTCATGATTTCTTTTCTCCGTGGTACAGTGGCCGAGGCTTTGCCCCAGTGTCTGGTGGTGGACGTGAACGGCGTGGGCTATGAGGTGACGGTGCCACTCTCAACTTTTGACCAGTTGAACCCCATGGTGGGGCAGAGCATCATGCTCAAAATTCATATGCATGTGCGTGAGAATGCCCAGGTGCTTTATGGATTTGCCTCCGATGCTGAGCGCGATATCTTCCGCCTGCTTATCGACCGAGTGAGTGGTATCGGCCCCGCGACGGCTATTGCTATTCTGAGCAGCCTGAATGTCAATACTTTCAAACGAGCTGTGGTTCAGGGCGATGTGCAGTCTGTAGCCCGTGCCAAGGGGGTGGGCAAGCGCACGGCTGAGCGCATTATTCTGGAGCTGAAGGATAAGATTGGTGTGGCTTCCACCTGGGAGGCGCAGCAGCAGGGTACCACCACCCAGGCGGCTTCTGATGCGGAGCTGGCTATGGTGGCCCTTGGCTTCAAGCAGGCTGAGGCCCGTAAGGCGATTGTGAAGCTGCTCAAGGATAATCCGCAGGCCGGTACGGATGAGCTCATTCGTGGTGCGCTGCGTCAGCTGAGTTAGGTGATATGGATTTTGCATTGCTCAAGGCGGTTTCCCGTTCGTTTTATCTGAGCATGGTCTGGTTGCCGCCGACTATGCGCCGCGGGATTGCCCTGGGTTACATGCTGGCGCGTGCCACAGATAGTGTGGCTGATACATCTACTGCTGAAGCTGCCCGGCGGGTGGATGTGCTGCGGCAGATGGGACGGGCCATTGCCGGAGAGTTGTCTACCGATGAAGTGCAGAGTCTGCTGTGTTTGCTGCGTGGAGAAATGGCTGATGCCCAGAGCAAGGATTCCGAGGCAATCCTGCTGCGCCGGTTCGATGAGTGCCTGGAGCAACTGGGGCAGGTGAGTCCGCAGGAACGGGGACTGCTGCGTCGGGTACTCTCTATCATTGTGGAGGGGCAATTGTGGGATTTAACTTATTTTGCGGAACATTGCCAGGTGGAGTCTGAGGAGGATACCCGCCGTTATACCTACATGGTGGCTGGCTGCGTGGGCGAGTTCTGGACCGACCTGGGGCTGGCAACCATGGGGGCTGCGTTCTGTGAGACCTCCCGCCGGGGGGTGATGGCCAAGGCCGGCTGCCGCTACGGGCAGGGGCTGCAGCTCGTCAATATCCTCCGTGATTGTGAGGAAGATGCTGCCCGCGGGCGCTCCTACCTGTGCGGTGCGCCGGAGCTGTGGATGAGCCGAGCTGAACGCTACCTGAACGATGGCCTGGATTATGCCCGCCGCCTGGGTTGCTTCCGCCTGCGCTTCACCGCTATGCTGCCCGCATTGCTGGGACTGAAAACCCTGCGGCTGATTGCTCAGCGCGCAGGGAATGAAAGGGTGAAAATCACGCGTGGGGCTGTGTATGCCAGCCTGCTGAATGCCGCCTGGCTCAGCGCATGGCGGCGAGCTTCTTGAGTTTCTTGGCCAGGGTGATTTTTGCGGCGGAAGAAACGCGATCCACATAGAGGAATCCGTCCAGGTGGTCGCACTCATGCTGCAGGCAGCGGGCCAGCAGACCACCGCAATCGAGCTCCAGCACGCTGCCATCCAGCTGGGGCAGGCGGGCCTTTACGAATTCCGGGCGTGCCACATTGGCGCGGAGATTGCGCACGCTCAGGCATCCTTCGGTGAAGAGATACTGCTTGCCGTAGGGCTCAAGCTCGGGGTTGATGAATACCAGCGGCATGATGCTGCGCATGGGCTTCTCCTCGCCGTTCACCATAATCATCTCCGGCTCGGAGCCTTCCTCCTCATCCTCGGGAATGTCGATGACAACCAGGCGGATATTGAGGCCTACCTGCGGGGCAGCCAGGCCGATACCCTCGGTGGCGTACATGGTTTCGAGCATGTTCTCCACCAGGGTTTTCAGTTCATCATCAATGTGCTCCACCGGGGCACATACTGCCCGGAGGACGGGGTCGCCGTATTGTCTAACATTCAGAAGCATGGTGATTCCAATCTGCGGGGATGCACGCAGGTGGACTATTCTGCGGGCTCTCGCGTTGAAAGTCAAGCCCAAACTGCCGCTGAAAGTGCTTGCTGTCTGCTTCTGCCTGGAGTATACTGCTCATGAATGGATACGCGCCCCTCAGGAAAGGAATGCTGGCTGATATATCTGCTGGGATTCTTGTTTTCCTTTGTGGTCATGCGTTATGGCTTTAATTCGCCAAGTGAAAGCATGCATCTGCGTGCAGCCTATGATTTGAATATCTATTATCTTATAGGTAACGGATGGATGCGGGGGCTGATGCCATATGTGGATTTATCCGACTTGAAGGGCCCTCTCGTCTTTCTGTTTCATGGACTCGGAGGTGTGATGTCTCCCGGTAGCTTCCTGGGGCTCTGCCTGCTGCATGCGTCCATGATTGGTGTGGGGGTGTTGTTTGCCTATAAGAGTGCCCGTTTGTTTCTTCCTGCCGCCTCCTCATTTGCCGCGGTGGGCCTGTACTCCTATTTCCTGCTATATTATGAGTCCAACCCGGCGGAGCAGGTGTGGGTATTGCAGCATGTGACCATGTATTTCTTGTTGCGCTGGGGAATGTCTGCTCAGGCTGTGTTCAGCTGGCGTGAGCTGGTTATTATGGGGGCTTCTGTGGCGATTGTGTTGCTGATGAAGTTCAATCTGATAGCCTTCTGGGGGCCGATTTGCTTGTTGGCATTGTGTGGCTCATTCCGCCGGGCTTTCCTGTGGCTCAGCGTTGGTTTTGCTTCTATTTCTCTGCCTTTTATCTGCTATTTCTGGTCGCAGGGTGCTTTACTTTCCTTGTGGCAGGAATATGTAGTTCAGGCTATATTATACGGAAGTTCCCCATTGAGTGAATCTGCCTTGTGTCAGAAACATGTTCAGCTATTCAGCTGGTTTACGCCGTCACACCTGCACAAACGTGTGAATCTTTATCTTTTGGCAGCTGTAGGGTGTATTCCTTGCCTTTCCTGGCCTGCTCTGTGGGGAGTCTACCGGCTGAGGAGGTGTGTTCTGTGGACGCTTATTGCGGCTTTTGTTTTACAGGTGTATGCCGGCTATTCGGGACCGTACGATTTCTCTCACTATGCAGTCGTTTTTTATCCGTTCTGTTTTCTCTGTGTATTGTGGGGTGCCAGCTGGCTGAGCCGCTGGCCACGTCTGTTGCATACTGCGGGGCTGTGTACCGTCGTGCTTGTTTTGGGGATAGCTGTTTCTCTTCCTCTGTATGTGAAATATGGACGGGCGTATAATGGCAACGCCCAGATGCGTGCTACCACGGCGTGGATTGTTGAGAAATTATCCAGATCCGATAAGGGGGAACTACATATTCTGGAACCTGACCATTTTCTGCACATATATAGACTGACCGGTACATTGCCGGGTACCAAACATTTTGTCAGACCGATGGTATCTGGAGGCCGGACCTTATATTCGGTTGAACAAATAGAGTATATTCAGAAAAACCGACCGAAATATCTGCTGGGGGCCACATGGTCGCAGGGGTGGTCGGATTCGCTTGTTGGTTCAACTAATGTGCCGTACAGGAAGGTATCGCACCAGGAGCTGGGGCTGCCCTCTTATCCACCGCACGCCATGCGTCCGGAGGTGGTGCTTTATGTTCGTGAAGATTGAAAAAAACTGCCGGATGAATCATCCGGCAGTTTTTTATATCTGAAGTGGGTTGGGTGAATCAGGCCTTAGGGGCATCCTTGGCTGGGGCTGCGGGCTTCTTTGCCTTCTTCTTGTTGCTCTTGCGGGGCTGCGGCTTGGTGGTCGGCTCCGGGGCGGAATCGCCCTTGGGGAACCATACGGCGTTGTCGCTGGTCACCACGATGTAGCCTTGCTCCAGCAGCCAGATCATGTCGGCCACGTAGGGAGCGTGAGCATCGGTGGCGGCCTGGCGGCTGGCTTCGTCCTCGCTGGCGGTCACACCGCTCAGATCAGCGAACATAACATCGGCTTTCTTGCCGGAGTTTTCTTTGGCCCAGTTCATGATAGCCATCATGCGGTCAGCCAGCACAGTACCCTCGGGCAGGGAGCGCACTCGGCTGGGGCCGGTGAAGTGGTTGCCATGCCACTTGTAAATGGGCAGGTGGTGGCGGGCCATGCCGTGGCAGAGGTTCGGAATGAGCATCTGCGGGAAACGGCGGGTCTTATCGGAAAGAATGGCCATGTGGGCAGCAATGCCGGGGGAAAGCACGGCACGGGGGGTGGAGCCATTGATGAACACTTTGTCCACCACTTCATACACGCTGCTGTAATGGTTGGCTGCGAAGTCTGCCTCCACGGCGCGCTGGTCTTCCAATACGGTGTCAACGCCACCTTCGCGGGTGGGTTTCCATACAGTCTTGTGGCTGGATGCCTGAACCCAGGCGGCCACAGTTTCCTCGCTCTTGTCCACAGAGATGCGATTCTTGAACACGTCCAGAGGCATGGTGGCGTATTTACTGCGGTACAGGTTCATGAGCGCAGCCTGATAGCCGTGCCAGGTCACTGGCCCGATGAGTTCGCCGCCCAGAGAGCAGACTGCCACTGCGCTGAAATTGCCATTGGGAGCCTCAGTTTCTATCTCCTCCTTTGTGTAAAGTTCAGAGAACCAAGGGGCTTTCCAGAGGTAGGCCACAGCCTCTGCCTCGGTGAGCCAGCAGGCATGGTCGCCCTTGGTGGAGTGAATGAGAAGGGGGCCGTTCTCCATCTTCATGAATACCAGATCATAGCGGGCCTTGTCGCCCATCACTACGCGGGCAAGGTCAATAAGGGGCAGGGCGCGCTTCTGCTTCTGAATGTTGGATGCGAAGAGTTCCAGAATGCTGTTGGCGGGGCGCAGTTCAACGCGGAAACGTTCTGCCGGTGCGGGGAGTTCGCGCTGGGGCTTGGGTTCGCGGCGGGCATCGCGCTTCTGCGGACGCTCGCTCTTGTTGGCGCGCGGGGTATCGCCGCTTTCGCGGTTGAACGGACGGCGTTCACCGGATTCGCGGCGACGCGGTGCGCGGGGTTCACGTGGTGCGCTGGTGAAAGCGGGGGTGCTGGCTGCGCCCGGACGTGCCCAGGCCGGCCCGAACTGGAAATCTGCCAGGTCTGACAGATTGAGGGAATTAGCATTCCCCTGGTTCTTTTCTTCGCTCATGGATGGATTAACTTGTAACTGATGATTAGACTACTCTGAAATGCACGCCAATGCAATCATTTTTTGCACGGAACGGGCGAAAATAAGTGGAATTCGGCCACTTATTCCTCACGGAACTCCACACCCAGCAGGCAGATGTCGTCATCCTGCTGTACGCTGCCGGTGAATTGGTGCACACCGGCCAGGGAAATATCCAGCATTTCGCGGATGCTCTGTGGGTTGCGCTCCTGCAGAAACTCCATAATGCGTGGGGCTCCAAGCTCATCGCCGGTGGCATCCTGGGCTTCGGTGAGCCCATCGGTGAAGAGCATGAGCTTCATGCCGTTTTCCAGGCGGATTTCGCTTTCGCGGAAGAGGGTGTTCTCCATGAGCCCGAGCGCCGGGGTGCGCGGAATAGCGGGCTGGAATGCCTTGCCGCTGGAGGACTGCACAATGGGAGCCGGATGCCCGGCACTTGCCAGGGTGAGACGGCGTCGATCCAGGTCAAGGTAGACGTAGCAGGCCGAGGCAAACATGGTGATGTTTGCCTGGCTGAAGATGCGGTACATCTGTCGGTTGAGGGAGGAAAGGAACAGGGCGGGGGTGTCTGCCAGGTTGGCCAGCTGGGCCATGAGACCTCGCATCATGGAGGCAATAAGTGCCGCACGTACGCCATGGCCCATCACATCGCATATCAGCATGCCCACGCCGCTCTGGCCCACGGGGAATACCTCGAAGCAGTCACCGGCCACACCGGCGGAGGGCAGGTAGACATGGTGGAACTTGGCTTTGCGGGTGCTGCCGCTGCTGTGCTGCCACTCGCGGTCGGGGATAAAGCCATTCTGTAGAGCCTGCTGCACCTCGCGGGCCAGGTTTATCTCCTTTTCCAGAATCTTGTTCTTCTCATCCAGCTGGCGGGCGATGCGCTGGTACTTCTGCTGGGTTTCAATGAGTTTGGTAACATCACTGGAAATACCCACAATGCCCTTCACCGTGCCGTCTGCGGCGTACCAGGGGAATTTGGAAACCTTGCCCCAGGTGGATTTGCCGCCTTTCCATTTCTCATGGTGAATGCGGTTCAGGATGGGCTTGCCCGTGGCCATGATGTCGGCTTCTTCGGCACGGGCAATTTCGCACATTTCGGGGTCAAAGAAATTACTGTCGCGGCTGCCGATGAGGTCGGAAGGTGTGCGCACCTTCATCTTTTTGGCGGTAGCCTCATTGGCAATCACGAATCGGGACTCGCGGTTCTTGAAGTAGATGTTGTCCGGCAGGTAGTTAATCAGCGTGCGGAAGAGGTCGCGGTCCTCCATGGCGTGCAAATCAGCCATCTTGCGGCGGGTGATATCCACCCAGACGCCCACCAGGCGGCTCGGCTTCTTGTTCTCATCAAATTCAAGCAGGCCATTGATACGCACCCAACGCCAGGCACGGCTGCGCTGGTTGAGCAGGCGCACCTCCACGCGCAGGGGCGCTGCGCCGGGGCGCGGACGGTCGATATAGCGCTGTATCGCGTTGGTAAAGAAGGCAACATCTTCGGGATGAATGGTCTTTTCCGGTTCGGTGAAGATGTTGGGCGCCCAGTCCTTCATCGTCATGCCCATCATTTTCACGCACTGCTCGGTGTAGAAAATCTCATCATTCTCAAACAACCAGCAGTACACCCCTTCCTCGGCAGCGCGCAACGCTTTGCGCACCATATCCCACACAAATACTCCGGGTACGGTGCGCTTCTCGTTGCTCTGCTCGGGGCTGTCGCTCATTTGCTTGATAACATACCCATTTTTCGAGGAAAATTCAAGCAGAAACGGCGGAAAATCGGGAGAAAAATCAGTGCCAGTAATGCCACCAGGCCAAACCAAGCAGTACGAAGAGGACGCAGAGAGTGTAATTCAGGACGGTTCGCCAGCGGCGGGGCTTCACTTTGACGCGTCGGGCAACGGAGAAGGGGAGAATCTTCCCCTCGCTGCCGATGTTGATACCTTTGGCGCTGTCGTAGAGTTTCAGGAAGTATTCCTGCGTGTCGAGCTCCAGACATTCGCTGATGCCTGCCCAGGGCTGGAAGTAATGCCAGCCGGAGAGCCCCCGAATATGCAGCCCCCGCCGGGTGTGGCGTGATTCACTGCCCAGAAAGGTATCAATATCATATTCATCCCGGAAATCGCTGTGGCCGAACAGCACGAGTAATGCAGCCATGCCGAAACAGCAGAGACAGAGCAGCATCAGCTCAGTTTCATTTGATGGGATAAACGGGAGAATCAGGCCGGCAGCGAGCCAGGGGATGCCCACCTTCAGATAAGCTCCGATACCGGGGGCTTCGGGCATATTCTGCAGGTAGGCCGGGTTGGTTACCGAGGCATCGTCATCATTGAAGCCGGGGGTGAGCAGGGACTGGATGCTGGTCAGTGCTTCATTTGCCGCTGCCGGGAGATGAAAGGGAATGCCCTCCTTTGTTTCGATAAGGATTCCATCTTCTGTGCGGGTGGCATTCTCGATGCTGAGCCAGGGCAGGAAGATGCCGGGGCTCTCCGGGGCATCGCCGTAGAGCAGGATGCCTGTTCTGGTTCTGCGCCAGTGCGGGCAGTATTGCTGAATGCCATCCCATTTGGGAAGTCCCCTTTCGGAAATATACGTATTCCAGCAGATGGAGAGGCCGAACGCTGCACCCGGGGCGAACCAGAGAAGAAAACTGCAGTCCTTACACCAGGCGATGCCACCCGTGATAAGCCCGAGTACCAGTGAGGCGATGCCACAGGTGAGGATGACGGAGCGTCTGCTTTCCGCCTGTTCTGTGAGGCGGTGAATCATTCGTTGTCCTTATCCGGGTAGGGGGTGTCGGTGGCCTCGGTGTGCTGCCAGCCGGGCAGAAGGTGCTGCCAGAATTCGTAGTGCTCGTTTTCCTGTTCCTCCAGCATGCGCTCAGGAGTCATGCGGAAGGGATATACCTGCACGGGAACGTAGCGGGTGCCGACTTTGAAGGCCTCATTCACCAGGGTGTAGATTTCCTCAATGCGGGCATCTGTCATGGCAAAGCAGCCTATGGACAGAATGTTGCCATGCACCATGATGAAGCTGCCTGTTCGCCCCAGACTGAGGTCGTAGGCATTCGGGTAGCCTATGTTGAAGGAAAGATGGTAGCTGCTGCGCGGGTTCATGCTCCGGGGGTAGACCCGGTAGAAACCCTCCGGGGCCTGTTCATCGCCCTCGGCGGTCTTGGGCCCGAGGTCACCGCTCATGCCGAAGATGTGGTAGGTTTTCAGGATGCGCCAGCTTTTATCTGCCTCCTGCACCCAGAGCTCTAAATCGCGGTCATCCTTGATGATGCGGATGAACACCGGCTTGCCGAAATGCTCACCGAATTCCGCCTGCACGTTCTTTCTGGCGGTTGCCACACGGTCTGTTGCTGCCTGTGAACTGCACATATTCAAGCCGGAGAAGAGAAGGGGAAAGGCAAGGAGGAATGAAAGGAATGATTTGAGCATAGCTGTCAGTTAGTGCGTTTTTCCTCCCACTCAGGCAGCTCATGCCCGATGAGCCAGGGCGTGTATTCCGCCGGAATCGGGGACTGAATGGCGATGCGTCTGCCATCTGCCGGGTGGTTGAAGGCCAGACGCCAGGCATGCAGCATCAGGCGCCCGGGGCGGGCTTTCTGCCGCTGCGGGTGCGCATAGATGGGGTCACCGATGAGGGGATGCCCCAGGTGCAGCATGTGCACGCGTATCTGGTGGGTGCGCCCGGTGTGCAGAGTACACATCACCAGAGAGGAATCCGTGGCGGCATCATAGTGCAGCACCTCCCAGTCTGTGATGGCGGGTTTACCGCTGCCCGGATTCACCACGGCCATTTTGAGGCGGTTGACGGGGTGGCGACCAATGTTGGTGAACACGGTGCCTTTCTGCTCCTTCGGGCAGCCCTGGACCACGGCCAGGTAGATTTTGCCTGTGTCGCGCTCGGCAAACTGGGTGGTGAGGGAGAGGTGGGCCTGGTCATTCTTTGCCACCACGATGCAGCCGCTGGTGTCCTTGTCCAGTCTGTGTACGATGCCGGGACGCTCCACACCGCCGATGCCGGATAAATCACCGCAATGGAAGAGCACGGCGTTCACGAGCGTGCCGTCCGGGTTGCCTGCAGCGGGGTGCACCACCATGCCGCTCTCCTTGTCGATGACAATCACATGGCTGTCCTCAAAGAGCACGGAAAGGGGGATATCCTGCGGCTGGGCCTCGGCGGGTTCCGGCTCAGGGATGCTCACCTCGATGCGCATGTTGCGCTCCACCGGGGTCTTGGCCTTGCAGGCCTTGCCGTTCACGGTGATTTCGCCGTCCTTGATGAGGGCCTGAATGCGGGCACGGGAGAGCTCCGGCAGCTGGGCCGCCAGATACTGATCCAGGCGCGTGCCGAGCTGGTCTTCTACAATGATGAGCATGTTACATGCCGGTGGGGTTATCGATGAACACCGTGGGGAGCCCGAACTTTTCCTCCAGCAGCTGGCCCAGCGCCTTCACTCCGAATGTTTCCGTGGCGTAGTGGCCTGCAAAGAGGATGTTGATACCCATATCGCGGGCGGCGTTGCTCACCCAGTGGTTCTCCTCGCCGGTGAGGTAGGTGCCGTAGCCCTTGACGTGCATCTGGTAAATCTCCTCGCCCGCGCCACCGCTGCACACGGCCACACGCCCGGCAGGCTGGCTGCCATCGTGCACAATGCCCGTGACCTCGCTACCGGTGATTTCGGCGTATTTGGCGCGCAGTTCATCCACCGAGCCGGGGAAGAAGCCGGAAAGGCCGATGCTGGTGCCGTGGTAATCCACCTCCGGCTGCAGGTCGGTGAGACCCAGCGCCTTGGCCAGACCGGCGTTGTTGCCCAGCTCCGGGTGCATATCCAGCGGCAGGTGGGCGGAATAGATGGCCAGGTTGTTGTTCAGGCAGGAAACGAGCTTCTGTTTCCACCAGCCCTTGACGGCCTGCAGACCGCACCAGAAAATGCCATGGTGCAGCACCAGCAGGTCAGCGCCGGCGGCAATGGCATCATCAATGCTCTTCTGGGAACCATCCACGGCCAGTGCCACCTTGGTGACAGTGCCGTTGTTTTCCACCTGAAGCCCGTTCATGGCCACGGAGGCATCGCGCACCTCTGCTACGCGCAGGGTGGTATCAAGCAGGGTTACAATCTCAGAAAGGGGAGTATTCATAAATTATTCAGCGTTGCCGGGGTATACGGTGCGGTTGGCGATTTCCTTGTTCAGGCGCTGGTTGAACTCGCTGGCCATATCGTAGCCGCTGTCGCGCAGGTAGCGGCCCAGGGCGGCCACTTCCACCAGACGGCACATATCACGCCCAGGTGCCACGGGCAGGTTCAGGTGTTCCACCTCCACGCCCAGGATGTTGATATACTTGTGCTCTAGTCCCAGTCGCTCCATCTCGGTCATTTCTCCGCTGAAGAGGTTGATGACCAGATCGATGCGCTTCTCCTTGCGGTAGGCTTTCAGACCGAAGAGGTTGGTCACATTGATGATGCCCAGACCGCGGATTTCGATGAAGCCGCTGCTCAGAGGCGGGGCGGTGGCAATGAGGTCACCACCCAGGTTGCGGATACGCACCATGTCATCAGCCACCAAGGAGGAGCCTCGCTCCACCAGACCCAGGGAAATTTCGCTCTTGCCCACGCCGCCCTTGCCGGTGAGGAGCACACCCACGCCGCGCACGTCGACCATGCATGCGTGCATGGTGGTGCTATCCGCAAACTCATTTTCGAGAATGTAGGTGGCGCGGTTCACGAACTCCATGGTGAGCAGAGGAGTACGGAATACGCAGACGTTGTAGCGGTCTGCTATGGCCAGCACATCTGCCGGTACATCCACTCCACGAGCAAAGATGAGGCAGGGTGCATCCAGACTGCAGATATGATCCAGGCGTCCCTCTCGTTCTGCCTGAGTCATGGTGGACAGATAGGCCATTTCAGCCGCGCCGAAGACCTGGATACGCTCGTGGGCAAAGTAACCGAAGTAGCCTGCCAGCGCAAGACCGGGACGATTGAATGCCGGCTGTACAATCGGGCGAGCCATGCCCAGCGGCGTGTTCAGCAGCTGTAGTTCCAGCGTGCTGCGGTATTTCTCATAAAACCGGCTTACCGGCACCTGTTCCACTTTGCGGACAATGGGCTTTTTCATCTGCAAGTGATTTTACATGAGAGTACCCTGCTGGTCAAGGGATTTCAATGACTGGTGAGGTAAATGGCTCAGGAAGCGGAGAGTGTGCTGAGGCGACTCAAACAATGCGGTTATCACGCATTGGTAAGTGCCCAGCGGAGATACTTAAGGGATTCGCCCCAAATTTTGCGGCTGGTGCTGCCGAGCACCACCACGATGACTGCGCGTCCACCGCTGGAGGCGCAGGAGATGAGACACTTGCCGGCCAGGTTGGTGTAACCGGTTTTCATACCCTGCACCCAGGGGTGGGAGGTGAGCAGGCGGTTGGTGGAGCGAATCATGCGCACAGAACCATTGTTGCGGCGCAGCTCATATGCGGGGATATTGATCATGCTGCGGATGGTCTTGTTGTTGTATGCATAACAGGCGGCCAGGGCCATATCATAGGCGGTGGAGTACTGCTGGGCGGGCAGGCCATTCGGGTTGGCAAAGTGAGTGTTGTGCATGCGCATGCGCTTGGCGCGGGCATTCATGCGGGCTACAAAGGCCTCCACGCTGCCGGCGCAGTCACGGGCGAGCGATACGGCCACGTCATTGAAACTGCCGGTAAGCATGGCCTGCAGCAGGTCGCGGCGGGAGTATTGCTCGCCGGCTTTCAGATTGAGACGGATGGGCGGAGCCAGACGATCAGAGGCTTTGATGGTCACCATCTTATCCAGGTCCTTAGTGTCGCACACGCAGAGGGCGGTAATGATTTTCTGGGTGCTGGCCACCTGGCGGCGGGTGTTGGCATTATAGCCGTAGAGTACATTGCCGTTGTAGGGATCAATCACGCACACAGCAGCGCAGTCCGGCCGGGGGGCAGGTGTGTCCGGGGTGCGCAGCGGACGCGAGGGATTCAGGCTGCTGTGATAGGGGCGGCGTACGTTCCTGGCTCCTTGGGGAATAGGGGCCGGCTTATGCCCGGTCATGGGCTGGTTCTGGCGAACAAAGGCCTCCGCCGGAGCAGTGGCCGCAATCATGGTGCAGATCGTCAGAAGAAGGACAAGGAAACGCATGGCGGGGGAGTCTATTTCAGCCGTGCATTATTTGCAAGCCTAAACTGCAATTATGCCACGGGAGAGAATCGTCCACCCGGTTGGGGGAGGATGCGCCGCTCGATCTGCAGGCGCATGAGAAGTGGGGTGATGCTGTGGGCCCCCTTGCCCAGGGCCGTGCAGAGAGTATCCAGCGTATCGTGCCCGGCGCGGAGGGCAGTCAGCAGTTCAGCCATGTCATTGCTCAAGGGGGCTGGCGCAGACGATTGAGGTTCCGAGGTATCGAAGAGCTCCATCTGCTGCGGGGCCTGGTTCCACCCCATGTCGTCCAGCAGCTCTGCGGGCGAGGTGCAGAGGGTGGCTCCATCGCGGATGAGTGCATGGCAGCCGGAGAAATTTATCTGAGTGATGGGTCCGGGAATAGCGAATACGCTCTTGCCGTAATCACTGGCGGCCAGACTGGCGGTGTGCAGGGAGCCGCTGCGTTGAGGGGCCTCCACCACGAGCGTGGCTCGGCTCCATGCGGCTACGATGCGGTTTCTTTGTGGAAATGTGGTGCGCGCCGGGCGCATGTACATGGGAAACTCGCTCACCAGGGCGCCGTGTCCGGCGCAGATGCGGTCTGCCAGCTCTGCATTTTCAGGCGGATAGAATGTCGCCATGCCGAACCCTAGAACGGCAATGGTGCGCCCCCCTGCATCGAGCGCGCCCCAATGGGCTGCTGTGTCAATACCGCGGGCCAGGCCGGAGATGATGGTGCAGCCGGCATCTGCCAGTTCTCGTCCGAACCGGCGGGCGGTGGTGCTGCCGTAGGGCGAGGCCTGGCGCGTGCCTACAATGGCCACGCTGCGCTCATCATCGGAAGCAAGCCAGTTGCCCCGTACATAGAGCACGATGGGTGGATCACTCATGTGGCGGAGGGCGGCAGGGTAATCACTATCCAGAAGGGTGACCACCCGTACGCCGTAATCTGCGGCGCATTGGAGCTCTGCCCGAGCATTGGTGCAGTTCCGCCAATCGGCAATGGCTCTGGCCATTCTGGAGCCTATGCGGGGCACCATGGCCAGCATTTTCTCCGGAGCGTTGAGCACAAGTTCGGCACTGCCGAAAAATTCCAGCAGTGCCTGAATCCTCATGGACCCGAGCCCGGGAATGAGGTTAAGTGTAACAAGTGCTTCCAGCGGTGTGAGCATGCCGGAGAATCAGCGCTCCACGGTGAAGTCCAGCCCCAGGTCGAGGGAGGGAACGGAGTGCGTGAGGCAGCCGAAGCTCATGAAGTCCACGCCGGTCTCGGCTGCGGCCGGGGCCGTGGCGAGGGTGAGACCACCGGAGGCTTCGAAGTAAGGCTTGCAGTTCTGACCGCGCATTTCCACTGCCTTACGCATATCATCATTGCTCATATTATCCAGCAGGATGTAGTCCACGCCGTTGAGCTTCAGGAATGCTTCCACCTGCTGCAGGTTGTCGGCCTCCAGCTGCACCTCTACGCCGGGGCGCTCGCTCTTCAACTTGTCGATGCAGGCCTGAAGGTGGCCGGTGTCGCCATCGGTCATGAGGTGGTTATCCTTCACCATAGCTCGGTCATACAGACCCAGGCGGTGGTTGTTGCCGCCGCCGTGCACCACGGCAGCCTTCTCCAGCAGACGGTAGCCGGGGGTGGTCTTGCGGGTATCCAGCAGCTTACAGTCGGTGTGGGCAATGGCCTTCACATACTTGTGGGTCATGCTGGCCACTCCGGAAAGACGCTGGATGAAGTTGAGCGCGGTACGCTCGGCACCCAGAATGGACTGAGCCTTGCCTTCAATCATCATGACCACAGCACCGGGGGAAATCTCATCGCCATCGTTCAGGTATACCTCTACTTTCAGCGTGGGATCCACGGCTTTGAATACGGCACGTGCTACTTCTACGCCGGAAAGTACACCTTGGGTGCGGGGACGCAGCAGGGCGCGTGCCTGCAGCTCTGCGGGTACAAAGTAAAGCGAAGTCACGTCGCCATCGCCAAAATCTTCATCGAGCGCCAGCTTGATGAGCGCTTCCATATTGTCAGATACCTTAATGTGGCTCATGCCGCCCATAATAGCCCTCTTGAATGCGATTGTAAAGGCAGAAATATGTTATCCTCGGCTTTGAAAATCCATGTCAGGGAGGCAGAAACAGCTTGCATGGTAGAAGTGTTAGAAGTAGAATGACGGAATGAAGCCTTACATTTATCTCCTTCCGCTTGCCTTGTGTCCACTGACGGCCCAGACTCTCGATGCCAAGGCTTCGTGTATGTCCGCACTGGATTCCGTGAAGAGCACCCAGTCAGAGAATCTGGGCCCGGTTGTTACGGCTGTGCTAGAGGCAACTGGTGGGGATGAGCAGGCCTTTTGGAGATTCATGCAGGAGGCGGCTGATGCCGGACATCCTGTGGCGCTTACCTGGATCGCCGGGCAGGGGATTCGCCAGCTGACGGCGCAGGGAATCAATCTGGAGACGGATCCTGAGGCAACGAAATTTCGTTCAGCAGTAGAGAAGGCTGCTTCCGCTGGTTATGTTCCTGCCATGGTGGAAATGGCTCATTTGCTTGGCAGCGGTGTGGGGGCTGCTCCGGATGAAAAGAAGGGTATGGAATACCTGATGCAGGCTTGCAGGGCAAATAATTCCCACGCTCGAGCTGCGTATCTGCTGCTCTCCGGCCGCATGGAAAAGGGAGGTGCAGAGGACGCAGCCGTGGCTGCTGAACTGAAAAAGAAAAATTACTATGTGGAAGAGTTCCTTTCCGCCTTTGCCGGGCGTAAGGATGAGAAGAAGGGGCGTGAGTGGCTGGCTGCCGCGGCTTCCCATGGCAGCGCTTATGCTGCCGGTATGCTGGCTCGCTATTATATGATGCAGGGTAAGGATGCCCTGGGCTATGATTTTCTGAAAATGGCGGTGGAGCGTGAGCATCCGGATTCTTTGGCGGTGATGGGCTCCCTGCTGTTGCCGGAGTCGGAGCTTAGTCCGGGGCTGCAGGGTATCATCAAGCAGGATGCAGAGTCGGCCATACGTTTGTTCCAGCGGGCGGCCTTGCTGGGCTATGCCCCGGCCTTCATTCCGCTGGCTGGTGAATACAACAAGCAGCCGGGAAAATATTCAAAGGAACGTGTGTTTGAACTTTACCGCCGCGCTGCAGATCTGGGCGATGCCCGGGGCGGTGTGGCCTATGCATATTGTCTGGTCACTGGCCGTGGTTGTCAGGCAGATGCGGAGCGCGGTGTGCGTATTTTGAATCAGCTGGTGGACGCTGGTGTTGCCTTTGCCAACATGGCATTGGCAGAACTCTATTTCAATGGCACTGGGGTCCCGGCAGATATGTCACGCGCAATAAGTGCTCTTACGGCGGCTTCGGTTGATGGTTTGCCGGGGTGTTACACGCTCATGGCTGCGCTGGCGCAGGTGGGGAATGCATCTAAAGCTTCAGACCCGACTCGTGCCCGCATGTATCTGCGTATGGCAGAAGAGCGAGGAGAACCCGCTCCCCGCGTTGCCTTCGAGGCTCTTGTTCAAGCCGGTGGCTGGAAGTTTATTCCCTAGTATAGCGTTCGGGAAATAACTGGTATAACGTCTGGTGAATAATCAGACTGACGAATTGGGCATCTCTAAAAACTTGAAATGACGATTTGTAGGAATGAAGATTTCAGAACGCAGAATGCAGAATAAGCAGTTAGTGCGCAGCCTGGAGGCCGCGCAAAGAAATGAAAATTACCTGAGATTTCTCAGGTAATTTTGTTTACAGGCGCGGCAACCGCCGCACACAAACTCACAATTCTGCATTCTGATTTCTGAAATCTGCATTCGCCAAACTGCAGAGTTTTTAGAGATCCCCGAATTGGAATCTCTCTATACGTTGTACCATTTCATACAATGGTACTTTGATACATCATCGGTAAAACCAACGGATTTATATAAATCGTATCCAGCCTCTGTAGATTTAAGATCCACAAAACTCAAATTCATTTCAACTGCATCCTTTAGCAGCGTTTTCATTATCGCTTTTGCATACCCCTTATGTCGGCATCTCGGCTTCGTGTATACGTTAAGCACAGTTCCTGTCCTGCCTGTTATGAACATCGGATTTGCTGGCATTTCAACTATTAGCAAGAATGCACAAGCAACAATTTCTTCCATTTCTCTGATTAGGTAGCAGAAAATATTATGGTTAAGATTCTTTTCAAAGTAGGCTGGCAAAGTTTCTATGATCTTACTTTTTATTTCTCCACTCAATTCGCCGCAGTCTTCTTGCAAGAATTCCAATCTTAATGCTGTCAAGGATGCAATATCAGAAATGTGTGCACGTTCAACCATACTGCTTCCTCCAAATTCCCATGTATTGGCTAGTTATTTACCGAATGCCATTCTAGTTCCTGCCTGCCGAGAATTGATTATCAGCATTCGACCATGGCATCCAAACGAGCGATTTCCACCTCACCATCATGAATTTTGCTCAGCGCTGCATGCATGGCCGTGGAGCATTCCTTTTCGCCGTGCACCAGGTACACTTTGCTCTTTCTGCCGCCTGTGGCCTGGAAATATTTAATCAGCTCATCGTGGTCGGCATGGCCGGAGAAGGAATCCAGAGACTCGATGCGCGCGCGAACTGGGTACAAATCACCTAGAATGCGCACCTCCAGCGCACCGTTCAGGATGCGGCGACCCAGGGTGTTGGCGGCGCAGTATCCCACAAAGAGAACGGTGTTGTTCGGGCGGCCGATGCCGTTCTTGAGGTGGTGCAGAATGCGCCCGGCTTCGCACATGCCGGATGCGGAGATGATGATGGCGTTTTCCCGCAGGTTATTGAGCCTCTGGGATTCCGAGATGCTGCGCACCATGTGCAGCTGTTCGAACTGGAAGGGATCGCGCTCGGCAAACAGGAAGTTGTATACCTCCTTGTTAAAGCATTCCGGGTGAATACGGAAGATTTCCGTGGCACTTACGGCCATGGGGCTGTCCACATATACCTGATAGTTCGGCAGCCTGCCTTCCTTATACGCGCGGTTCAGCAGGTAGAGTAATTGCTGCGTGCGCTCCACTGCAAAGGAGGGAATATACACATTGCCCCCGCGTTTCAGCGCTTCTCGAATGGTGCGGCAGAAGGTTTCGTCGTCCCGGCTGGGGGCTTCGTGGAAGCGTCCGCCATAGGTGCATTCCATGAGCATGATATCGACATCCGGCACCGGAACCGGGTCTCGTAGCAGTTCGTTGTTGCCGCGCCCCACATCGCCGGAGAAGAGCAGCCGCTTGTGACGACCATCCTCCTCATCGTCAATATCCAGTACAATCTGCGCTGCGCCCAGGATGTGCCCGGCATCGTAGAATGTGAGCGTGACTCCCGGCATAATGGGGAAGGGAATCTCATAGCCGATGTTGATGAACCGGCGCAGGCAGGCTTCGGCATCCTGTTCGGTGTAAATGATTTCGGCCACGCTGCTGCCGCCCTTGCGCGCGCTCATCTTGTTGAGGAACTTGCAGTCGCTTTCCTGAATGCGGGCGGAGTCTGCCAGCATAATCTGGCAGAGGTCGCGCGTGGCGTGTGTGCTGTAAATAAACCCCTTATATCCGCGCTTTACCAGGTTCGGCAGGTTGCCTGAGTGGTCAATGTGGGCATGCGAAAGCACTACGCAATCGATGTCCGCAGGGGTGAAATAGGGGAAATCACGGTTAATCCGTAACTGGTCCTCACGGTGTCCTTGGTACATACCGCAATCCAGGAGGATTTTCTTCCCATTCACTTCCAGCAGGTGCTGGGAGCCTGTAGTCGTTTCAGCTGCTCCACAAAAATGAATTTTCATTACCCTGTACTCTAACCAGAAAATGCCAGTTTTTCAAGTTAAAAACAGTGCGTAACATGAATTCTGCAGTATTAACAATTACTTCTTCTGCAAATTATCGTTCAGGGGGAAATCATACTGGTGACAGAGGCCAAGGGGGTAGATGTAGTAATGCCACCATTCCTTGCTGTAATTGCGCATGCCGGCTGCGGCCAGGGTATCGCGGAGCAGGCGGCGATTGGCCTGCTGGCGGGCGGTGAGCCCGGCGTATTCAGTGGCGGAGCTTTCGTCCAGCAGGTCGTGGCGACCGCCCATGTCGAGCTCCTTGCCACTGTTCAGGTGGATGAGTGTGACATCCACGGCCACACCCCAGCTGTGTTCGGATTGCAGGCCGATGTATTTATTCTCGTAAATGCCGCGCTTGGTGATGTTCGGGTAGAAGGTGGCGCGTGTGCGGTCATCATCGGTGAGTGACCAGTTATAGAAATCCTGCAGGGCGCGGTGGGGACGGTAGGCATCCCAGACGAGCAGCCCGTAGCCCTTTTTGTTCAGTTCCACCTGGGCTTTGGCCAGGGCCGCTGCTGCATCCTTGCGCAGAATGGCGCGGCGACCGCCCGTGTAGCCCTCAATGGGGCGGCCCACAAAATTATCGGAGCCGCAGTATTTCAGATCAACTTTGATTCCGGGTGCTGCTTCGTCCAGATAGCAGAGTTCCTGTGGCATGATGCCCGGGTACACCAGCACGGTAGGCTGGCTGCACTGGCAGAGCAGGAACGGAAGAAACAGGAGGGAGATGAGCAGATGCTTCATGGCTCGGTAATCAGATTATCATTCAGCGGGAAATTGTACCGGGGGGCCGCCGGTTCTTTTTTTTGGAAATAGTGCCACCATTCCTTGCGGTAGTTGCGCAGGCCTACGTCGGCCATGGTCTGCAGCAGAAGAAGCCGGTTTGCCTGCTGCTCTTGGGTGAGCCCGGGATAGCGGGTGGCTGAGCTTTCGTCCAGCAAATCATGTCGGCCGCCCATATCCAGTTCTTCACCGGTGTCCATCCGGATGAGGGTGACATCCACCGCAAGCCCCTTGCTGTGGTCGGAGGTGCGGCTGATGTATCTGTTCTCGTAGATTCCCTGCTTGGTAATGTTGGGGTAGAACTCTGCCTTCATCGTGTCGTTCGGCGTGCGGGACCACTTGTAGAAATCCTGCATGGCCCGGTGGGGCCGGTAGGCGTCCCACACTTTCAACGCAAGCCCCTTCTGCGCGAGTGCCTGCTGGGCTCTGGCCAGTCGGTCGGCAGTGTCGCGGCGCAGAATGGCGCGGCGGCCGGTGGTGTAGCCATCAATGGGGCGGCCCACAAAATTATCGTAGCCGCAGTATTTCAAATCCACGCAGATGCCGGGGATGACCTCATCCAGATAGCAGAGCCTCGCGGGCATGTGGTTTTCGTCCGTTGTTTCGGCCTTCCGGGTGGATTCTCGTTGCAGCGGTGCCGCTGGGGGGCAGGGGTAAGCCGGGGGAAGCTGCTGGGCGCATTGGCAGAGCAGAACGGCAGACAGAGAGATGGAAAGAATCCTCTTCACGGCACCACCATAGCATATACAGTCGAATTTAACAAGCTTAGAGGCACTTTTTCTGCTTGCCAGTGACGGTGGCTGTGTTAGAATGGCTACGCTGACCCCCTTTCCCTGATAGAAACGATGAGTAAGAAACAATCGAACTGGAAATATGTGCTGATTCTGCTTGCCACCGGCCTTGTTGCAGCCGTGGGTGGTAAGGTTTCTCAGTGTGTTGTGGATTCCATGCATGAATCCACCGTGATTCCGCCCATGGAGCCTGCCGCAGCAGATGCCGTGGCTTCCAAGGTGCTGGAAATGAAGTGCGCTTCCTGCCATGCTCAGGATGCCTCCTACAGCAAGGTGCTGAATTTCTTCTCCTTTGGCCTGATGCGCGACCACGTGGAGGGCGCTAAGCGAGCCTTCACCCTTACCCCGGATTACAGCGTGCGCTCCGGCAATGTGGATTACCTGAAGATGGATTACGTGCTGCGCACCCGCCGTATGCCCCCGGCATCGTACAGCGCTGTGCACCTGGGTTCCCGCCTGACCCCTACGGATGTGGCAGTCCTTCGCCAGAAGTACAAGGAAGAGGGCGCTATTGCCCGTGCCTTTGCTCCCATTGCTCCGGTGGCAGAGCCGGCAACCAGCCTGGAGAAGGCTCGTATTTATCTGGGCTATCTGCTGTATCATGATGGCCGTCTGTCCACGACCAACAAGGTTTCCTGCGCTTCCTGTCATGACCTGACCAGGGGCGGCACGGATAATCTGGCCAAGTCCAAGGGTGTGCCGGGAGCAGATGGCCAGCCTCAGCTGGGTGGTGTGAATGCCCCCTCCACTTTCAATGCCGCGGGTAATATCCGCCAGTTCTGGGATGGCCGCGCTGCTGACCTCAAGGAACAGGCCGGTGGCCCGCCCCTGAATCCGGTGGAAATGGGCTTCTCCTGCGTGGCTGACTGGGATATCATTGCCCGGAAGCT
>JAGBZE010000116.1 GCA_017628435.1 Akkermansia sp. | reverse complement strand
TGCGCAAAAATCGATGATGAAACGCTTGATGCGTGAGGTGGTTAGAATTTTGTATTGCTGGTTGCTCCGGAAATATTTGATTTCACCATACACATCGAAATGCAGACATGTAATGATTTTTACATTTTTCAGTACCTGATTGGAGAAAATGGAGAAATCCTCAAATTCGCCGCCCTCGTTGATGATAACGTCGATGTGATGTTTCTCACAAGCGGAGATAACGGCTTGTTTGCGTTCCTCTGCGTTGAGATTTTCGCTGATAAGGATATGTTCCGGCTGAGGTGCAAGGTGCGCATCTGCCGAACCCGATTTTGTCGCCATGAAAAAGACCTGATGTCCGAGCTCTCGTAAAGCTCCCGCCACCGTGTAGGCAACGCGTTCGGTCCCTCCGCGGGTGGGAACAATGGCCTGGGGATATACAACTAACAGGTTCACAACGGAATCTTACCATTATCCGCCCTGATATGTCAACAGTCTTATCCTTTTGAATTATTCAGAGATTGCAGCAGATTCCAGCCATCTCTCAGAGCTGCAGGTTCTGCCAGTCGTAGCATGCTGAGGTAGAGCGAAAGTGAGAAAAGCAGCCCGGTAGAAAATTGGAGTTGTGGGGAGAAATGCGCTGCTAGTACCACTGCTGGCCCCCAGGTGCAGGCGGTAGCCAAGGTGAAGCCGGGGAGCCAGTCGCGCAGTTGGAGGAGGACGGGCAGGTGCATGTAGCGCCGGGTGGCCCAGGTGTTGATGGAGAGACAGAGGACAGAGGTGGCCAGGGCGCCCCAGCAGATAGCCTGCACGCTGATGAAGAACATGCCGATGAGAATGCCGATGCCCAGGCATTTTTTGAGCAGCTCCAGCCGCAGGAAGAGTTTGGGCGGGCCGCCGGCCTTGAGAAGGTTCAGGTTGATAATCTGCAGGTGCCAGGTGGCGTAGGAAACGCTGAGAATCTGCAGGTAGGGGACGCATTCCTCCCAGCCGGGACCGTAGCACAGGTGCACGATGGGCTCGGCAAAGGCTGCGGTGAACAGACACAGCCAGGCAATGGGCAGGGTGAAAAGCCGCATGTAGCGCCGGTATACGCCGATGAGTTTCTGCGGGCTGTTCTGCAGAGTGCTCAGGATGGGGAAGGTAATCTGATCGAGCATGTAGCAGAGCACCGTGGGGCACATGGCGGCCAGCTGGGCGCCATTCTTGTAGCCAGCCAGAGCGGCAGGGGTGAATACTTTGCCGATGAAGAAGGCGCGGGCGTGGATGTAGGCGGTATCGAGCAGGCCGGTGGCGGCCAGGCGGCAGCCTAGTGGGGCGAGCTCTCGGAAAGAAGGCATGCTGAATTGCCAACCCGGCTTCCAGGGGCAGATGAACCAGAAAAGCAGCGCGCTGAGCAGGGCGGAAACGATGCCTTGTGCCATGTAGGCCCACACGCCCCAGCCTTGCCAGGCCAGCAGCAGGCAGAGCGGCATGGCCACCAGCGCCGAGCCCAGGCAGATGAGGGCCGGTGCTTTGAACTGCCGCCGCGCCATGTAGTGCGCCATGTGTACGTTGACTGCGCTGTTCAGCAGCACGATGAGGGCGGATGCCCGCACCAGATTGCAGAGCTGCGGTGCTTCAAAGAAGGCGGCCAGCCAGGGGGCGGTGCAAAAGAAAAGCAGGGCGATGAGCAGCCCCATGCCCAGGTTGAACCAGAACATCGTGTCTGCTTCTGCGCTGGTGTAGTTCTGCTTGCGGATGAGCGCGCTGCCGAATCCGCCGGCGGCCAGGGTGCCCGCGGCGGTGAAAAAGATGGCGGTGAGCCCCATCACTCCCATTTCCTCTTTGCTGAGCAGACGCGCCAGCACCATGCTGTATACTAGTGTGACTGGCTGCAGCGTGCATTTCTGCAGCAGCATCCACCGCATGCCATCGGCAGTTTCTCGGGTGACGCGGCTCATGAGGTGAAGTGGGTGAAGATACCCAGAGGCAGCAGAACCAGGGACAGGATGATGTATGCGCCGGCGATGAGCCAGGTGCCATTGGCGGTGAAAAGGGTGATGGGGGCCAGATGCCGCCGGGTGGCATAGATGGCTCCGTATATCAGGCCTCCTTTCAGGAGGATGAGCAGAACGGCTGCCACGGGAATATCATAGGTGAGCCGCAGGTAGTGCTGGTGGAAGGCGGCTGTGGTCAGAGGGGCATGGAGGCAGTTGTCATGCAGGATGCCGCCTGCCACATCGTAGAGCCCGTCGTAACTGAACCACCCGCACAGAATAGCAGGCAGCAGGGCATAGGCCACTATGCGGCTGCGTTGCCCCAGCACCAGCATAAAGAATAGAAATAGCGAGCCTTGCAGGTAAATGGCGGCAGATTTCACCACATGATCCAGGCTCCACAGGCTGAAAGCAGCCGCCAGCACGCCCAGAAGGACGATGCCTGCGAACTGGTTGCTGATGCGTGGGGAAGCGGCGTGCTGCATGTTGGCGGAGGTGTTATGGGAGCTTGTCTGGCGAGATGGTGCTGGTGTAAATCATGCTGGCACTGGTGCCGGCGTGTTCGCGGATGAATTGTTCGGCATCCAGACTTTCTGTTCCGTAGACCATGATGCAGACCTGCTCCTGGTGAAGTTTGCGCATGGTATCGGGGTGTTGCAGGAAAAGCTCCACAGAGATGGTGATAATCGGGTACCGGTGCTCAACGGCCTGCTGAAGTGCGATGCTGTGAGTAACGCAGAAGGCCGGATAGAGGATGCCTGAGTTCAGCGCCCGCACGTAATCCTGCGGTGAGAATACTTCCACTATCATGCGTTCCGGGTGGGGAATCTCCTGCATGAGGAGCTCAAAATCGGAGATTTTATCGGTTACAAGAATCATCTCCGGGTGTTGCTGCATGATGTTGTTAATCATGTCTCCACTCAGCGGGCGCTGATTTCCTGCTATGTGCAGCTGCAGGGCCGCCTGCAGGGAATCGGGCGGAGTATCTGTTCCGGTCAGCTCGCAGAAAGTCCCCCAGTCATGCGCTGCCAGCAGGTGATTGTCCCTGGTTTTGAGCAGATCCAGTTCAATAAAGGTGAAGCCCCTGGCCAGTGCCCCGCTTACGGCCTCGGCTGAGTTGGCGTAAAGGTGCGGCCCTATGCCGCCACCGTGGGCAATGAGCGCCCCGGTGCCTGACTGGTGAAAACGCCGGATATCTGCCCCGCGGGCAGAAAGTCCGCTTGCCAGCTGGGATTCGTACCGGGCTTTGCTGCTGTGCAGCGCGTTTCCGGTGCTGTACACTCCCGCCACCGCCATGAGGCAAAGAACCAGGGTGGAGCTCAACCGGCCTTGCAGGTGAGCAGGAATGATTTTACCAATGCTCCGGGACATAAGGGGCTGGGTGTGTTCTTATTTCTTCACCTGCAGGTAGATAATCCGGCGGTGGTAGCGGGGGTCGGTTGAATCAGTGGTGAGCACCAGGCGATTCAGCGCGGCTTTGTCGGTGCTGCGGGGGGTGATGGTGACGGTGTATTCCTGGCCGCGCTTCACGGCCTTGGGGGTGTAGTCAAAGGCATCACCGCTCAAGGCGGCATCCGCAATCTGGGTGATGGGAGACCCGTTGG
>JAGBZE010000115.1 GCA_017628435.1 Akkermansia sp. | reverse complement strand
GTGGGTTCGAATCCCATCATCCGCTCTCCCAAATCATTGCGGATGTAGCTCAGTGGTAGAGCGCAACCTTGCCAAGGTTGATGTCGTGGGTTCGAATCCCATCATCCGCTCTTCAATAAAGGCCTGCTCATGCAGGCCATTTTTTCTTGCTACGGGTTTGCATGTAATGTATTATCAGAGAATGCCCCCATACGTGAATAAAACACTCTGCCTTGCCCTGTTACTGATTGTTTCCTCACTGGCTCCCGCTGTGGAAACGGAAAAAGCATGCGTAGATAGGGATTGGGGAAACGCCATACCGGCAGCAGACGCGTCCCTGTTTGAACAGACTTTCGGGGACAACCAAAGCCCCATGCGGGAACAGTGGGATGCAACTGCCGGGTTGCGCTACTTCGCCTTTACCTCTCGCGGCAGGACTCCGGGCAGCCGCCTGCTGAATGAGGCCATCTGGCAGCTATCGACAGACGGCATGACGCTGCGTTACCTCACCTGTGAGAAGGAGCTGGGCACCGGTGGTATTCGTCGGAATTTCCGGGAGCGGATACAGAAGGCCGTTGCTCCCTATGTGTTCATGAACGCGGATGCGGAATCACAGCGCATTTACCTGACGCATTGGCTCGTAGAACCGCAGAGCCGGCAACTTCTCAATGTACATCAACGGAGCTTCAGCTTTGACTCTCTGAAGGAGAATTTTGAAATATCAGACCTCCAGCCTGAGCATGAGCAGCTGATTACAGAATTTGCAGCCACCAGGCCCGAAGAACAGCGCGCACAATGGGATGCCACGCAACGCACACTCTTCATCTCAAAAGTCATCGGCACCCGCGGGGAGCACAGGTTCAAGAGAAGGGCCACCCTGGGCCAGCTCTCGGAGGATGGCATGTCTCTGCTCCTGATATCCAAGGAGCTGGAGCATGCAGAAGGCAATAAGTTCCGCCTGGATTACGTCCTGAAACAGCAAGCCGTTTATCCCGGAGTATTCGCCACCATTGATGCCACGGACACCCTGGTGATCTACCATTTCCCCACCAAGGGAACCAGAGTGCGGGTCATGCGGTATGACCTGGCCACCCAGGAGGGAAAAGAATACAGCATCGATAACTGAGCCCTCACCTCAACGAGCCTGCGGCATAATCTGCCGCCATGAGCCCGGCGCCGATGATACCGGCATCTGCCCCGAACTGAGCCGGCAGCAGGCGCAGGTTATCATAATGCACCGGGAAGAGCTGTTCCTTCAGGCAGGCACGCAGCGGGTCAAAGAGCAAATCTCCGGCTTTCGCCACGCCGCCGCCGATGATGAACGCCTCCGGCACCAGCGTATACATCATATTCATGATAAGACAGCCCAGCTTCTCCGCAAAGGAACGATACATCTCCAGAGCAATGGTATCTCCCGCGCGGGCTGCCAGCTCCAGCTGGTACGGCGTACAATCCGCCAGCGTCTTCTGAATACCAGCCGCTGCATAGCAAGCCACGGCATCGGCAGCAAACTCATTGTTGCCGATATATTCCTCCACTGCTCCGCGATTACCGAACGGCCCCACGCGCCCCTTGAAATCCACGCTGGTCTGCCCCAGCTCCGCGCAGGACACATTGCGCCCGCGCAGCATGCGATTGTGCACCACAATGCAGCCACCGATTCCCGTACCCAGAGTCAGGCAGAGCAGACTCTCCAGCCCCCTGCCCGCACCCAGCTTCCACTCAGCATAGCCCATGCAGTTGGCATCATTATCCAGCACCACAGGAAGCCCCAGCTCGCGCTCCATCACCTCGCGCACCGGCACCTGGTGATTCCACACCGGCACATTGGTGAGCTGGTAGAGCACACCCTTGTAAAAATCCACCCAGCCGGGCATCCCCAGCCCCACTGCCGCCACCTGCGGATGCCTGCGCTGCAGCTCTTTCATCGTGGCACACATAGCAGCCATGATTGACTCCGGACTATCGAACTCCGGTGTCGGCAGTGGCTCCGCCTTATCCACCAGCTCGGCCCCACGGGTCACGCCAATCTTGATACTCGTCCCCCCGAAATCCACCGCTATCGCCAATCGCTGCTCACTCATGCCTCGCATTATAATCCCGACTCCACCCCACAGCAAGCTATTTATTCTCCGACACTCTGCCAGTAGCCATTCTTACGGGTACCTTTTCGGATAAGCCTCCCTGCCTTTTTTCATCGCATCCATGCGTTTTTCCACATTTCGAAGCGTTATTCCAAGCAAATCGGACAATTCACGAGCAGTAATGCGGTTATTTCTCATAATGAGAATCTCCATTTGATTCTCAATACTTTGCTCATTTATACCGTCGCTATTCCTCCGGTATTTCTTCAGCGTTGCCAGTATCTCACCGAGCATGAACTCGATGAACGCAGCACAATCCGCCTTCTTACTGCTCTGCTCAATAGCGCGGTAATACTCCGTCTGGTTCGAATACACCATATTCTCCACAGGCAGGTAGGCAAAAGCCGGATGGAGACGCCCCAGAATCAAAGATTGCCACAAACGCCCGATTCGTCCGTTTCCATCGCTGAACGGGTGAATGAACTCAAACCCGTAGTGAAACACACAGCTGCGGATAAGCAGGTGATCTTCTGCCCGGTTCAACCAATCAAATAAATCGCCCATCAGCACAGGCACCATACGCGCCGACGGAGCCATATGAATGCACGTTCCCCCTGCAAACACCCCTACTCCTCCGCTGCGGAACTGCCCGGCATCATCACGAAGTCCCGCCACCATCAGCCCGTGGGCTCGCAGCATATCCTCCAGTTTGAACGGATTGAGCGTGGGATATTCCTCATATATTCGTATGGAATTGCGAACTTCCTGCAACTGTGCCGGCGGCGCCAGCACCAGTTTTCCCTCACCTTCCTATTATTACCTTGACCTTATAAGCAATATCAGTTAGTTTATCAATGATACGATTCCCTATGTCTGACCATACTGATACAAACAACTTTGGATGGGTGGAGGTCTACCAGCAACTTGCAGACAGACTTCTTGATTTCAAGAACAACCGAAAAGAACTCATTTCCATCATTCTGGAAGTATTTGCCGAGACCGGCCTGAGAAGACCATCACTTTCTGCAGATTATAACAACATACCAGATATCTGCCCATTCTCCTTCCTGGCCCTATTTAACAAGCGATTGACCAATGAGAATAGAAAATCTCTGCTCTCGGCCATTCTTAAGCGCTTTGGCATAAATCTTCCCTGCCCAGATTCGTTTGATGGGATCCCTGTCCTTACTCCCCAGATGGCAACCTTTTATTGGTTCACCGGGAGAGGCGTAAACGATATTGACAATCTCTGGGAGATGTATGAAGTAGCTATGCAATTTGCAGACTCGCCCACTGCAGAAAATCGAGCCAGATTCTGCAAGCTGTACAACACATGTCAGACACAAAAAGGCGTGAAGTGGAACCTCAGCATAGGGTTCTATTGGATGCGTCCCCTTCACTACCTGAGTCTGGATGGGCGTAATCGATGGTATTTAGAAACTTCCAACGAGTTTCCTCCCCACCTGTCCGAACAAGCCCGAGAAAAACGGACAGACGTACCGGCTGCGGAAGAGTACCTTCAGATTACAAACGATGTTCTGCAAACAATCAGGAATAACGCCGCTCCATATACAAACTTCGTAGATTTTTCGTATCATGCATGGTTGCGTTCAGAGGAGGAAAACAGAAAACTAAAGGAAGATAACAACAAAGCGATTCTTGTAAAACAAGTCTCCGTGCTCGAAGGTAAATACATTGTTGATATAGACATATCCAAGGATGAATGGATGCAGATGCTTCAGGACGAAACGATTTTCTATCCCGATGCCATGAAAATGGTACAGGAATGGTACAAACGCCCCGGGCATCAGGCTAGCAATAAAGAAATTACAGACATCACCCACCCTGAGCACAAAGGCACACCCTACAACGGCATAGTAGCCTCTCTGGGCAGACGTATTATCAAACATCTTAATCGATTTGAAATCAAAGGAACAGATGGGAAACCCTGTTATTGGATTATTCCTTTCGATGGATGGCACGGGAGCAATGGAAACTTCGTCTGGAAAGTCAGAGACGAACTTGCCCAGGCCATTGCAGAGCTCGAACTCGTTGAGGCTATGGAAACGGATGCATTAATCGCCGCGGAGGAATCAGCACCGGAGGTGATTCTGCCAGCTTACACCGCAGAAAAATTTCTGCATGAAGTATTCATGTCTGATGCCAAGTATCAGGAATTACGCAACAAACTTCTTCACAAGAAAAACATCATTCTTCAAGGTGCCCCCGGTGTTGGCAAAACGTTTATATCAAAGCGTCTCGCATGGTCTATAATGGGCTGCGAAGATAACAGCCGGGTCATGATGATTCAATTTCACCAAAGCTATGGTTACGAGGACTTCATCATGGGCTACCGCCCCAGCAAGGATGGATTTGAGCTCAAAACCGGCCCCTTCTACAACTTCTGCAAAAAGGCAGTAGCGGATAAGCAGCGCCCGTATTTCTTCATCATCGATGAAATTAATCGTGGAAACCTGAGCAAGATATTCGGTGAGCTCTTCATGCTCATGGAAAGTGACAAGCGAGAGGAAGCGTTATCCCTGCTCTATACAGGGGAACAATTCTCGATTCCCGATAACCTGCATATCATCGGCATGATGAACACGGCAGACAGAAGCCTTGCCATGCTCGACTATGCGCTTCGCCGCAGATTTGCGTTCTTTGAACTCTCTCCGGCGTTCCAATCTGAGGGATTCAAAAGGTACGCAGAGGCAGCAAACAATCCCAAGTTCCAAAAATTACTCAACACCGTTACACTGTTAAACGAGGAAATTGAGCGGGATGAGTCCCTTGGCCGCGGATTCCGCATCGGCCACAGCTATTTCTACACAACGGATGCCGTAACGGATGAGTGGCTGCATTCCGTGGTTCATTATGAATTGATTCCCCTGCTTGAGGAGTACTGGTTCGATTCCCAGGAAACACTTGAAACCTGGAGATTAAGTCTACTGAACAGCCTTCAATGATACCCATCCGCAATGTATACCACATGCTTGCCTACGCCTTTCAGAAATTGAAAGGCGATGAGTACAAACGCTGTTCGTCTGAGCATTTTCATAACGTATCCAGCCTGCTGGCAGAAATCCTGGTAAATGGGCTCAACACCTTGGTAAAACGAGGCCTGAGCCGCGACTATTCTCTCATTTCTGAATGTACAAATAACATCCGAGGCAAACTGGATATCTCAGCATCCATCAAAACTCAGAGTTTTCATAAGAAAGAACTCATCTGCGATTTCGATATCTTTGATGATAATTTTTATCCCAACAGAATCATCAAGACAACACTCCAGTTCCTGCTGAAACACGACATTAAAACGCAGCAGAAGCAACGCTTGCGGAAATTATTGTTCTACTTCCGGGATGTAACAGCCATTCCTTTGGATGCTATCACCTGGCGCATCCGGTATGACCGCAACAATCAGCACTACCAAATGCTGATATACATATGCCAGATGGTCCTGAAAGGGATGATTCTAAAGCAGGACGACGGAAAGATGAAACTTCTCCAATTCATTGATGATGCCAGAATGCATCATCTATATGAAAAGTTCATACTCAATTATTACCGCAAAGAGCACCCTGAATTACGCACAAGTTCAGAGCAGATACCGTGGGCCCTGAGCTCTGCACAAAGCCGCCTTTTCCAACTGCCCACGCTCCAGACTGACGTCATTCTCCGCAAAGGTAAAAACACGCTCATCATTGACGCCAAATTCTATAATACGAATCTGTGCAGCAAATACGGAGGCAGCGCTAATTTGCACAGTAACAATGTGTATCAGATATATGTCTACGTGGATAACTACAGAAAGCTTCACCCCGATGAGCAGGTGTATGGATTACTCCTGTACGCCAAGACGGATGCCATGGTGCAACCAGATGCTCGCCACGACATGTTTGCCGCGCGTACGCTGGACCTCAATGCCCCGTTTGATGACATAGCAAAACAGCTGGATGCCATTGTTGATGAGTACCTGCTTTTCTCCTGTTAAGCAGACTCCGCTTTTTTGCATCTGCCCTCTGGGCAGAGAGAATTTCCCGGTCTGTCCGGAAGAGAATTTCGCCTGGCGGCAGAGAGAATTTCCACTATCGCGGAGAGAATTTCGCCTGGCGGCGAGATAGCGATTTGCGCCTCAGCGCAAATCGCACCAGAGGGCGCGGTGATCGGAAGCCTTGGCAGCAGCGGGGATATCAACAATACCGCCCTGTCCGCGCATGCGCTCGCGGAGGATGGGATTCACGAAAATCTGGTCGTAAATGCAGTATTCCTTACCGCGCTTGAAATAGAGGGTCCATTCCTCGCCGCGAGAATCTTCGGGAGAAAGGCGGCGGAGAGCGGAGTCCTGCGAGAGGCCCTGCTGAAGAATTTGCGGGGCAGCATCGGATGGGCCGTCGTTCCAGTCACCGAACACGAGGAGGGGCATCCCCTTCTGGGTGCGGGCAATGTGCTGAATATGCTGGGCCAGGGTATAGGCCTCCTGCTTGCGGAGGGCGGTGGCGGCGCCGGCATTGTCGGATACGCGCGATTTCAGATGCGCCCCGACAATGCGGAACAGGCGGCCATCATCCAGGCGCACGGTTACATCCAGAATACCACGCAGCATCTTGCGACGCTTCTGCTGATGCAGCTTCACATTCTCCTGCGAATTGTCCTGCACAATGGGGTGCACGGAAAGCAGTGCCAGTGCGCGGTCCTCACCCTGCCGCGGCAGCACTCGGAAATAGGGGTACTCCAACCCGTGTGAAGCCAACCGCTGGCGCAGATCCTGTAAGGCTACCGGGCCACCGATTTCCACCAGCCCCACAATGGCAGGATGAGTAGAGGCAATGACCTCCACCACAGCCTCGCGGGAATCCTGAGGTTTGGGTTTCAGCACGTAGCGGGAGCGATACGCCTCCCCCTCCACAAAATAATTCTGCACATTGTGCATGAGGAAACGTACCGGTTTGCCGGGCTTGGGAATGGCGGCAATATCCACCTGTTTCTGAAGCGGCGCGGTATGCGCCTCCTCGGCCGAAAGCGTTTCTGCGCCCAGAGTGGGCACATATTCCTCCTGCTGCACGGTGGGAGCAGCCCCCAGCCAGCGGAGGATAGTATCATCGCCACCAAAGCGCTCCACCAGCAGCCCGGCTACCAGAAGCACCAGGAAAACCAGCAGAGCATCCTTGCGCGGAAGTTGACGTCGGCGAGCCATACGGGGAGGGAGTCGGGCAACGGTTCAACGTGGGCATTACAGGCAACCGCCATCCAGCCATTCAGCCACCTGCGGGGCCGCGTAGGTCAGAATCATATCAGCCCCGGCGCGGCGAATGGAGAGCAGCGCCTCAAGCATGCACTGCTTCTCATCCAGCCAGCCGGCCGCTGCTGCCGTTTTCACCATCAGATACTCACCGCTCACATGGTACGCCGCTATGGGCAGCGTGGTAGTGCGGCGCATCTCCGCAATCACGTCCAGATACAGAGTGGCGGGCTTCACCATCAGAAAATCAGCGCCCTCTGCAGCATCCAGCGAGGCCTCGCGCAGCGCCTCGCGCACATTGCCGGGGTCCATCTGGTACGTCTTCTTGTCGCCAAACTTCGGTGCACTTCCCAGAGCCCCGCGGAACGGGCCGTAGAAAGCAGAGGCATACTTAGCCGTGTAGCTCATAAGCGATACTTTTGTAAAGCCCTCAGCATCCAGCGCAGCACGCAGGGCAGCAATACGGCCATCCATCATATCGCTGGGAGAAATGATATCTGCCCCGGCGCGGGCGTGGCAAAGAGCCTGGCGACAGAGCGCCTCGACCGTTTCATCGTTCAAAATCTCGTAGGAACCATCCTCATACTCACGCACCAGGCCATCCTGCCCGTAGGTGTTGAAAGGGTCAAGCGCCACATCGGTCATCACGCAGAGCTCCGGCACCGCCGCCTTGATGGCGCGGATAGCGCGCGGCACCACTCCCTCCGGGTTCCAGGCCTCGCTGCCGGCGGAGTCCTTCTTCTCCTCGGGCACCACAGCAAACAAATCCACACAGGGAATCCCCAGGGCATACAAGCGCTTGCATTCCTGCGCAATACCCGCCACACTCCAGCGCGTGCACCCCGGCAGCGACTCGATGGGCGTATCCTCATTCCCCTCCTGCACAAACATAGGGTAAATCAGGTTGGCGGCAGAGAGCGTAGTCTCGCGCATGAGACCTCGAACAGCAGCAGACTTACGGTTGCGGCGCGGGCGAATCGGCAGGTTCATCATATCGCGCACAAATTAGCATACTTCACTGCGAATGTAAAGATTCCCATGCGTCCGCAAGAAGATTGTCTGCCATGAGCCCCGGCAGTTCGGCAGCAACCGCAGATTTCAGCCCCTGAACTTCCAGCTTGACCTATGAATTTAATATGGTACTATACGCAAATGCTGTGCTGCCCCGCTTTGCGGGAAAAGCCGGAGGTTCCACTCCGGGGGCTGAGAAATGCCAGGCATCCTCAACCTGCACCATCACAACAAAAACAGAAAATTGCATGAAACGAATCCTCGCCCTCATCAGTTTGTCGGCCGCAGCAGGCATTGCGCATGCCCATGCTGATTACAGCTCCACCGACCATCTGTGGTACAAGCAGCCCGCTGGCATTTCTGCCACCTCCCTGCCCTGGGCCACGGCGAATGCATCGGTCTCCAATCTGCCGGGCAAAAAGAACGGGGACACCTGGGAAAGCCAGACCCTGCCTGTTGGTAACGGCCGCATCGGCGGCACGGTATACGGCGGCAATAAGCTCGACTGCGTTGTGCTCAATGAAGTAAGCCTGTGGACCGGCGGCGTCAATTCTCCCTACAACGGCTCCCGATACAATTACGGTCCCACCGCCGGCTGCAATGATTTCGGCAACTACCAACCCTTTGCCAATCTGTACGTAAGCTACGCTTATGAAGGCGACACCATCGGCTACTCCCGAGCTCTGGATCTGCGAAAGGGCGAGACCATCACGCGCTTCAAGGCAGGCAACTGCCGCCACACACGCCGCTGCTATGCCAGCCGTCCGGACGATGTCATTCTCTACACCGCAGAAGCAGACCAGCCCGGAAACATTACGGCCGACATCGTCCTCACGCCTTACCACAATGTAATCTACAGCAAGGGCGAGGGGAACACCATCATCATGAGTGGCACTCTGGCCAACGGCGAGCAGTTTGAAGGCCGAATTACCGTGGAAACCAAAGGCGGCACTGTGGAACTGAGCAACAATTTCAACCTGGTGCCTGTTTCCTACACGGGCAAGGGCAACTACCAGATGCCGGTATTCCCCGCCTCCCGCATTCCCTACATCAGCGTCAAGGGGGCAGACTCCATGGTCATCTACGTATGCCTGGCCACAGACTACAAGCAGGATTTCTCCAAGGGATGGAAGGGAGAGGCCCCGTCTGACCGCAACAACCGCACCATGCAGAAACTTGCCAGCAAGAGCGTCGAGGCCATCCGCGCCGACCACCAAAAGGATTTTGCCTCCTACTACGACCGCATGAGCGTGGATTTCGGCACCACCGCCCCGGAAATTGCCCTGGCCCCCACCGATACGCGCCTGCAGATGTACCGCATGCGCTATGACGCCAACCTCCCCTCTGCAGACCCTGACCTGGAGGAACTGGTGTACAACTACGGCCGCTACGTGCTCATCGCCGGGTCCCAGCCGGGCAATCTGCCGGTGAACCTGCAGGGCATCTGGAACAACAAGGTACACGCCCCCTGGGCCAGCGATTACCACAACAACATCAACCTCCAGATGTGCTACTGGGCCGCAGAGGTCACCAACCTGGCAGAATGCCACCAGCCGCTTATCGACTTCATCCGCAGCATGGAAACACCCCTTTCCGACAGTACCCGCAAGCACTTCGGATTCCACGTTCGCGGTTGGACCACCCGCATTTCCCAGAACCCCTGGGGCGGCGGCGGCTGGGTGAAGTGGAATCCCCCGGTAAATGCCTGGTATGCCCTGCACATCTGGGACCGTTACCAGTTCTCCAAGGATATGACGTACCTGCGCGAGACCGCCTATCCCATGCTGAAGACCATCTGCCACTTCTGGGAAGATGAGCTCCGCGAAATCGGAGCCGAAGGCAAGGGGCTGCGTACTCAGAAAAATGAATCGGCCCCGGTGCAGGAACTTACTGCTGCGGAGCATCCGGAGCTGAAGAGCATCAAGGCCGGTTCACTGGTCTGCCCCATGGGCTGGTCCCACGAATGGGGGCCGCTGGAGGACGGCTGCGCCCACGACCAGCAGCTCATCTGGGAACTCTTCGATAACACCATCAAGGCCGCAGCCATCCTCGGCGTGGATGCCGAATGGGCTGCGTCCCTGGCAGACAAGCGCGACCGACTGGTGCGCGACCGCATCGGCAGCGGCGGCTATCTCCAGGAATGGATTGTAGACCGCCCGAACATGGTGAAGGGCCAGCGCCACACCTCCCACCTCATCGGCGTATTCCCCGGTTCCATCATCTCCATGGAAAAGACTCCTGACCTTGCCAATGCTGCAATGAAGAGCCTGGAGCTGCGCGGCCTCACCGCCGATAACCGCCGCAGCTGGACCTGGCCGTGGCGCACGGCCCTGTGGGCACGCTTCCGCAATGCTGACAAGGCCTACAACATGGTGCAGCACTACCTGCGTTACAACGTGCTGGATAACCTCTTCGGCAACCACCCGCCCATGCAGATGGACGGCACCTTCGGCATGCCCGGCGGCATAAGCGAAATGCTTATCCAGAGCCATGCAGAGGCCATTGAGCTCATCCCCGCCCTGCCCGCAGCCTGGCAGAACGGCTCAGTAAAGGGTATCCGCGCCCGTGGCAACATCACCGTTGACATGGAATGGAAGAATGGCAAGGTTACCAGCTACATGCTGACCACCACCACACCCTCCCCCGCCCCGGTCACCATTATCGTGAACGGAGAGCGCAAGCAGGTTGTACCCACCAGCATCTGACGCACAATTCCAGGCAAGACTTCGCCCCCCGCAACAGCTCCTGTTGCGGGGGCTTTCCTTAGCGCCGAACTCAGACTTTCAGTGCTCCCAGGGGGGCACATGATTGTCTCGCCAAATGGGAGTTTGGCGGGCAGCTGGCTCGCGTCAGCGAGCGGAACTTAAAAGCCCGTGAAACGGGCGACATAACAATAGCGAGTTGGTGCAGCGGCGTCAGCCGCGAAACCACTCGTTTTAGTGTAAAAAGTCATT
>JAGBZE010000114.1 GCA_017628435.1 Akkermansia sp. | reverse complement strand
CTGGGCTTCTCGCTCAACACCATCTGCCTTCTCGGCATGGTGCTGGCCATCGGTCTGGTGGTGGACGACGCCATCGTGGTGGTGGAAGCAGTGGAAGCCCACATGGAAAATGGCATGACCCCGCGCCAGGCCACTTTCGCCGCAATGAAGGAAGTGAGCGGCCCTGTGGTGGCCATCGCCCTTGTGCTGGCGGCTGTGTTCCTGCCCACCGCCCTGCTGCCAGGCATCACAGGTACACTATTCCAGCAATTTGCGGTTACCATCGCCGTATCCATGTTGATTTCGGCCTTCAACGCGTTGACTCTGTCTCCTGCATTGTCGGCACTCATGCTCAAGCCCAAGAAGGAGCACCGCTCCCTGCTTACACCCTTCTATAACGGTTTCAATAAGGTATACGATGCCATGGCTGACAAGTTCTCCGCAGCCTGCGGCTGGCTCTGCCGCCACCTCACCATTTCCATGGCTCTGCTGGCCGGCATCACTGCCTGCGTCATTCCCGTTTCGTCCCGTGTGCCCGGTGGTTTCCTTCCTGCCGAGGACCAGGGCTTCCTCATCGGCGGTGTCATCATGAAGCCGGGTGTTTCCCTGCAGCGCCTTACCGAGCAGGTCAAGCCCGTGGAAAAGGTGCTGATGGAAGATCCGACCACCGATGTTGCCGTATCCATTATCGGCATGAACCTCGTCATCGGCGTGCAGACCACCAATGCTCTCTCCTTCTTCTGCTGTCTCAAACCCTATGCAGAACGCCCCGTCATGGAGAACGGCAAGATTCCCACTGCAGATGATGTACAGAAGCGCGTTCAGGCCAAGCTGGCCATGTGCGGAGTGGACGGCGTGAGCTTCCTGGTAAGCCCGCCCGCCATCCCCGGCGTAGGCGTGGGTAATGATATTGCCCTTGCTCTGGAAGACCTCGATGGCCAGGGTGTTGCCGTTCTCTACGAGCAGGCCCAGCGCCTTGAAGCAGCACTGAAGGAGCACGAGGCCATTGAGAGCGCCTCTGACATGATGCTGCCGCAGGTGCCGCAGAAGAGCATCGCCATCGACAAAGAGAAGTGCCTTGCCCAGGGCGTGAACTACGCCGCAGCCAACCAGCTTCTGCAGTGCTTCAACGGCTCCAGCTTCGTGAACTACTACACGCAGTTCGGCCAGCAGTGGCAGGTGTACATGCAGGCCGCCGGTGTGAGCCGCGCCAACACCGAGCAGATTGCCAACTTCTACGTGAGCAACGATCAGGGTGACTCTGTGCCGCTCAGCACGCTGGTCACCATCAAGGACATCGTCGACACCGAATTCGTGTGGCGAAACAACAACTACAACGCTGCCAAGATTTCTGTGAAACCGGCCAAGGGCTTCTCCTCGGCTCAGGCCATGGCTGCGGTGGAAGAAGTGTTCGCCAAGACCATGGATACCACCAAATTCGCCATGGAATATGTGGATATGAGCTTCCAGGAAAAGAAGGTGCAGGACGGCCTCGGACTCGGCTCCATCTTCGCACTCTCTGCCGTGTTCGCCTTCCTCATCATGGCTGCTCTGTATGAGAAATGGACCCTGCCCATCGCCATCTTCATGACGGTGCCGATTGCCGTGCTGGGTGCCTTCGTCGGTCTCTGGATGACCGACCTCGACCTCAACATGTACGCCCAGATTGGTCTGGTGATGCTGGTGGGTCTGGCAGCAAAGAACGCTATTCTCATCGTGGAATTCGCCGTGCTGCAGATGGAGCGAGGGCAGGAGCTCGTTGAAGCAGCCGTGACCGCCGCCCGTATGCGTCTGCGCCCGATTCTCATGACCTCCTTCGCCTTCATTCTGGGTTGCGTACCGCTGGTAACCGCCGCCGGTTCCGGTGCTCTGGCTCGCAACTCCATCGGCATCGTGGTGGTAGTGGGCATGAGCATCGCCACTGCGCTTGGTGTATTCTTCATCCCCTGCTCCTTCGTATTCATCATGAAGCTCTTCCGCTCCAGAATCGAGAAGGGCCACCACGGCCCGGATCCGGACGAAGAAAAGGCCTACGCCCTGCTGGAAGCCCAGGAAAACGAAGCCTGATAGAGCAGATTTTCAACAGCTTCATCCCGATACGCTGGTGCGGCTCCCGCGCCAGCGTATCGTTACATTTCCAGAAGTCCACACTTGACAATGCAGACCAGGCAGCTATAGTAGCAGCATGCTCCGAAACTTTCTTACCTTGTTCATTCTCAGTGCGGCACCACTGCTGGCTGAATTATCCTGTTTCCCGGCCCAACCGGCTAAAATTGCCCCGGCGGAGCTGGTTTCCTACAAAAGCGAGCTCATGGAAGCCTTGAGATACCGAGGCCAACGGGAGCAGGCGCTGCAGCTGATTAAGGAAAACAAGAATGACTGCGTGAACGACGAGGCGGCGCACGATGGTTTCTTATATTCACCGCTTGTGCAGGCCTGCCAGTGGAAGGATTCCGAGCTGGTACAGGCCCTGCTGGAGCAAGGGGCCAATCCGAATCACCCGCGGCTGGAGAAAATGCGCAACCAGCTCACGCCGGAAATTGAACACCTGCTGAGCGAAGCCCGCAGCAAGATATCGCCCCCCGCAGTAGCACCGGAAGAATGGGAAAAACGCTACCAGGAGCGCATTGGCGGCAGGTTGTTCTGGTGCGAGAACAGGAAATCATGCGTTTCCGCAACGGAAGCTGACGGCCGTTTTGCCCTCTGGTGTCTGAATACAGACGCCCATGGGTGCCTGATGCCCGTGGCCGTGTTCTACATCAATGCAGAGGGCTTCAGACTGGAGTCTGTACGCCGTTATTCAAGCCTTATCCAGGCCACGCTGCGCAAAGGCGATGAGCAAATGCAGACCGCCATGATGATACACGATGGATATGCCCTGCATGACTTCAATGTACAGCCCGCCAGCAAAAACTTCAAACCCGCACACCCCATCTGCGAGCTGCCGGAGTACGCAAAGCTGGTCAATCTCTCAAAAAATTAAGCAATATTACGTTTTTTTAACTGGCAACACCCCGCAGCAACGCTTATAGTATTGCTGAAAGCTAACAAAGCAACCATCCATATGAAGAAATTCTTCCTTATTCTCACCGTTGCAGCCATGGGCTGCGCCTCCGCCGCCATCACTCTGCCCACCAGCAAGGCTGAACTCAAATCGGGCATTGATTCCCAGAAATCCGCCGCCAGAAAGCTTGTGGCTGACAAGGTAGCCGCTCAGAAGGCAGCCGACACAGCAAAAAAGGAAGCAGCCCAGAAGGCTGTGGCCGATGCCATCACCGAAAAGGCCTCTTCCGTAACAGGCAAGGTGACTGAGGTGAAAGAACAGGTTGATTCCGCCAGAAAGACAGTGGAAGACGCCAAGACTGCACTGGATTCTATCAGGAACAGCGCATCTTCCACCCCCTCCGTGGAAATCGAGAAGCCCGCGCTCGAGCTAAACGAAAGCGGCATCCAGATTAAGAAGCCCAGCATCAAGCTCAAGTAAATACTGGCCTCCAAATCCTGTTTTCCAACGCCCGGGCG
>JAGBZE010000113.1 GCA_017628435.1 Akkermansia sp. | reverse complement strand
ATGGAGTTCAGGAAATAGCTGCGGCGCACGGCTGCTATAAGCAGGGCAGTGCTGGGGCTGGGGGCGCCTTTTTCGGCATATTCCACCACATATCCGTGCATCTCAGCCGGCTGGTAACCGATGGTGCTGAGGAAATTCTGCTCTTCAGGCAGATAGAAGCGCTCTGCAGGAGTCTGCGGGTTCAGAAGATATCGCTCTACTGCTTCCCTGAAAAGTGCCATGAATCGGTCATTCCATTCCATATCGGCACTTATTATAGAGAGGGATATGGGGCATGGCAAGCGGAAAACATGGCTGCCACGCATATAACATGAAAAGAGTGCCTAATATATCTTATCTGGCCTTCCAAAGGATGCGGATGAGGCTGTAAACCAGGGCCCCGGCGGCGGCGCTGGTGATGATGCAGCCTAAAAGCAGCTCTGCCCCAAGCAACCAGAGATTAATCTGCCCGAGCACGCTGAGCATGGCATTTAAACCCTGCGGGGCTGCTTCTGCTGCGTTGCGGATGAGGTTCATATCAACTCCGCTGCTCAGGCTCAGGCTGCTCAGCAATGCGGCACCAACCCACCATTGAAGTGGCCAGAGGATAACCTGGTACCCGGGGACTGAAATCCAGCAGCTTACCACGGAGATGGGGACATTGCCGCGCGTTGCTACGCTGCTGAGTACGGCAAAGATGGTTTGCATCGGCACTGGGGCAAGCGCCCAGAATACACCCCAGGCTGCCCCCATGGCTACCCCCTGTGGCTCCCACAGCCAGAGCGAGGGATTAAAAAGTTTTTCCGGCAGCAGCGCGTTCCATACCCGGCTCTTGCTGCGTCTGGTACGCAGGTATGAGTCTACCTTGGTGACCAGTTGGTTGTAGCTGAACTTCATGCCTGGTACAGCGTTTCCACCAATTCTACAGTGCGACGTGTTGCGCCGGAATGTACATGCAGCGCATTGTAGGCTTTCTCTGTGCGTCCCTGAATCGTCTCCCCGCCCTGTAGAGCCAGGCGGATTTTGTCAGTCAGTTGCTCAGCCTCGCAGCAGATAATGGCATCATCCGCCTTCAGCAGCGCTACCAGGTCTGCAAAGTTGGTCATGTCGGGGCCGGTGATGACCGGCTTGCGTGCGGCAATGGCCTCCACAGGATTCTGGCCGCCCTTAGCCAGGAAGCTCTTGCCGATAATCACGACATCTGCCAGGGCAGTCCAGTCGCGCAGTTCGCCAGTGGTGTCTGCCACATAGCAGATATCAGCCGGTATTTCTGCGGGGATTTCCCCTGCGGTGCGCAGTAATGGGGTGAATCCGGCCTGCTGCAGGTCCGCGCACACCTGGGGGCGGCGTTCTGCATGGCGCGGCACAATGAGCGGGAAGGCTCCCGCTTCGCGGATGGCTGTGGCTATGAGCGCTTCCTCTCCTGCATGCGTGCTGGCTGCGAGTACAACAGGCTTGTCGCCGCGCAGTGTATTAAGAATGCTGCGGAAATCTTCGCGAATATCCTTCGGCGTATCCCCCATTACGTCGAATTTGATGCTGCCGGGGGCTGTGATGATATCCGGGTTCACGCCGATGCGGGCAAAGCGTCCCTTGTCATTCTCATTCTGGGCGGCGAGGGCGGTAAGTCGTTCGAACAGAAGCCGGGTAATGCCTCTCACCTTGGCGTAGCGCCCCTCGCTGCGCGGAGACAGACGGGCATTCACCATGACCATCGGAATCTTGCGGCTGTGGCAGGCTTCTGCAAAATTGGGCCAGAGCTCTGCCTCAATGAGCACTACGGCTTTGGGCCTGAAGCGATCCAGACAGCGGCCGGGAAGCCCCGGTACATCCAGCGGGGAATAGAGCGGTCGCACATTCGGCAGGTTTGCTTCGCGCGCAACCTGGTGGCCGGTGGCAGTGCTGGTGGAGAGAATGACTGGTTCGCTGTGAGTTTTGCACCATTCGCGGATGAATTTGAGGGCAATGAAGGTTTCGCCCACGCTGACTGCGTGCACATAAAGCCCGCCTTGGGGCTCCTGCGAGGCCGGTTTGCGGTAGATGCCGAAACGCTCGGATAAACCGGTGCCGAAGCCACCGCGCTTCTTCATCTTAATCAGGTAGCCTGGGATGGAGATGACCAGGAATACCGGTAGCAGCAGGTTGTATATCAGGAGAAAGATAAAGCGTTTCATATGCTTTCAACTTGGTAGAAGAGAATGACATTCTTGCCGTAGTATCGGGCATCGACCAGTTTCCAGCCGGGGAATTCGCGGCTGTGGCAATCACCCACACCGTAGCCTTCCTGTGCCTCGGCAATGAAATAGCCCCCCTCTGCCAGCAGTTCATGCAGACGGTCGGTCATCAGTTCGGCTATCATATCGCGGTCTCCTATGGCCTTGGCGTAAGGAGGGTCGGCAAAGATATAGTCGTATTTACCTGCGTCCCGCTTCACAAATTGCAGGCAATCGCTCTGGGTCACGCATCCTCCCTGCAGGCGTGATCTCTCCAGATTCTGCTTAGCCATGGCGCAGGACGGCCGTGCCGCATCAACCATACGAACGCTGGCAGCTCCCCGGCTAAGGGCTTCAATGCCGACAGAACCGGAGCCGCAGAACAGGTCAAGTACGCGTGCCCCCTGGATAGTGGGCCCCAATATATTGAAAAGCGCTTCACGCACGCGGTCCTGAGTAGGGCGCACTTCGCCCTGCGGCACGCGGATGGGAAGACCTTTGGCTGCTCCTGCAATGATTCTCATGGTGCTTCAGAGAAAGGAAAGGGAGCCTGTGATGTTCATTCTCCAGGCTCCCATTGTGTAAAAGACAACTTGGTGGATTACTTCTGGCCGGGGCGCGTCGTGTTGGCGCTGGCAGAGGTAAGCGGGAAGATAATGGTATAGCCGTGGTTGGCAATAACCGTGCCGCTGATGGCTGAGCGTTCGGTAAGACTGTAGTAAAGGAATACAATCTTGCCGTCCGTTGATTTGGTCAGACGAACCATTTCATTGAGAATGGAGAGGGAATCCTTTTTTTCCAGTTTCCACTCGTTGCCGGTCTGGGGACCGTAGTCAAACTTTTCATCTGCAGCAAAGCTTGTGCCAGTGAGCGTACCATTGTTGGAAATCCAGGTGTTTGAATTGCCGTCATAGCGCAGGGAGCCGATGGTCAGGGGAAGGGAACCTCCGTTGGAAAGGCGTGTGCCGGAAATGACGCTGTAAATGTTGTTGCCTTCGTCTTTCAATCCGACTCGTACATCAGCCATACGTGCCATCTGGGTCTTTTTCCAGGCGGCTACGTAGTTTTCGTATTCTGCCTTGTCCGGCCACAGGTCGGCGGTGTATTCCATCAGATGGTCTGCTGAGCTTTTTGCGTTGATAGCCTCCTGCTTATCCTTGGGAAGCTGTGCAAAACGCTGAATGGCAGCGCGATGAAGTTCTACGAACGAAGCATCACGCACAGGACGAATGACTGAGCCTGCAAGCGTTCCACCGTTGCTGGGCAGATAACCAGCAATTGCTTCGGGGGCAGCTTCAGCATATCCAGCGCTGCAGATGACTACGGGCGCTGCCAGTAACGCGAGAATGGAATGAGACAAGTTCATAACTGATGCGCATTACTCTAGCACCGTTTTTTTTTCTTGGCAAGCATGAAATTCGGTGGTATTGTCATGCAGCCATGAATGTATTCCGCTGTTTTCTGCTCATGCTGGCCGGCCTTGTGGTGGTGACGCTGCTGGGGGCGTGCCAGTCCATGACGCCGGCGGAGCGTATTGGGCAGAATCCAGTCATGTTCCGCATGCTGTCCCCGGAGCAGCAGCTTCTTGTGCAGCAGGGGCGCATTTGCGAAGGAATGACAAAGGAGGCTGTATTTCTTGCCTGGGGAAATCCGAATTCTGCACCTGTTACCGGGCAGCAGAATGGTCGCACCTATGAAAAGTGGGTGTATCATGTGTACCAGCCTGTTTTTGTGGATACGGTCGGTGCAGATATTGTCTGTGGTCACCATGGCCCAGTGTATTGCAGCGGTGTGGGAACCTCTACAGCCATGGTT
>JAGBZE010000112.1 GCA_017628435.1 Akkermansia sp. | reverse complement strand
GGCAACACCATAAGAGCACACCACAGAAATACTATCACCTTCAATCCATTCATAGCTAATTTCCTTACCACTTTTAATATCCCTAAACAAAATATGCTAATTATCTCCGCTTATACCATCATACCTTGTTCCGCTTCCTAATTCATTCATTACGTATCGAGTGGCACGTTTAAGCACATCAAAGCGAAACTTTTTTATATCTTCCGAGATTCTTGATACCATGAATCTCTTCATCACTATTCTATTGTAAAATAATAAAAATCAGGATTGAACACAACTTTCTTTTCAGTCTTAAAATTATCAAACTTAAATTTGTTACGAGGATTTATTGTACATTCAGACGAATTTGTCTTGTATCTAAACAGAAAGCATGTGTAATAATCAAACAAATCACAACTTCCACAGTAGGTTATAAAGTTTTCTGAATCCGTCAACGTTATGTATACTAACTCATCTTTTGATATATGTTTTACATCAAAAATGAGAAAGTGTAAACACGTGCACATTAAAAGCAACGATACGCAAAATATTAATTTTCTTTTCATTTTTTACCAAACGGATGGTGGATTCGAGTGAGGTCGATGCAGGCAATCTGCAAGTAGCCGCGGTAGATGTAGCGTTTCGTATGTTCACTATACTCCGTCCACTGCACAGAAGTCAAGCCACGTTCGCTGACAAAAACAGATTTACTCTCGATAGAGCACCGATTTTGGTCCTGGCAATCCAAATTTGGCTTGCCTTTCAGTCAAAATGCGGTATGCTAGTGCGAGCAGGGCAGCGCTATACCCCTGCCCGTACCATTATGGCTAGCGATAACCTTCAGGAACTCGAGACAAATTTCATGTGTGACCCGGATGCAGACGGTGGTTTCGTCTACACCACGGTCGAGGCTGCTATCAACTGGATGCACAAATACTCCATGTGGCCGATGCCCATGGGCACCTCCTGCTGCGCCATTGAATACATGGCGGCTTCCTGCTCCCGTTACGATATTTCCCGTTTCGGTGCTGAGGTGAACCGCTACGCACCGCGCCAGGCCGACTTCATGTTCATCTGCGGCACCATTACCTACAAGATGGCTGCCCTGGTGCGCCGCATCTGGGACCAGATGCCCGCCCCGAAGTGGTGCATCGCCTGTGGCGCCTGCGCCTGCACCGGCGGCATGTTCCGCAGCTACTCCGTGTTGCAGGGTGTGGATAAGATTGTGCCCGTGGACGTGTACATCTCCGGCTGTCCTCCCCGCCCGGAGGCCCTGCTGCAGGGTCTTATCACGCTGCAGGACAAGATTATGGCCACAGACCACCCGCTCAAGGGCTTCTTCAAGGAGCATGATCTGCGCCAGGCTCAGAATGCTCACACTATCCCCGCCGGCATCATCACGCAGGACTAACCCTTATTTTCCGATACCATGTCCGCCCCCACCCTTTCCGAACTTCAGAAGGCCGCCGCTGATAAGATCTGCGCTCGTTTCCCGCGGATTACCGCTAAGGAATTCCGCGGTGATATCACCCTGACCATCGCCCCGGAGATTCTCACCCAGGCCATGCGCTACGCCAAGGACGCCTGCGGGTTTGATATGCTTGTGTGCGTATCCTCCGTGGACAACCTGGGCCAGGAGCCGCGTTTCGAGGTCAACTACACCATCACCCAGGCCGAGACCGGCGCCAACCTGCTGGTTCGCACCCCCGTGAGCGAGGCCGAGAACACCGTGCCGAGCATGGTGCCGGTGTGGCGCTCTGCCAACTGGCTGGAGCGTGAGCAGTACGACCTGATGGGCATCGAATTCGCCGGGCACCCGGATCTGCGCCGCATCATGATGTGGGAGGGCTACCCCTACCACCCGCTGCGCAAGGACTTCCCCGTAGCCGGCAAGGATTTTGAACAGGCCGGTGTGGCCTTTACCCAGAAAGCTCCCACGGGTGGCGCGCCGTTCATCACGACGCCGGGTGTCAAGACCGCCGCTGAACGCGAGCCGCGCTCCCGCGGCTGATACCGCCCCCATGCGGAAATTATACAACAGCATCATTTTCTGTCTGGCTGCAGCCCTGCCCCTTCTGGTGGCTAGCTGCAGCCATTCTGACCCTCGCACCCAGGCGCTCATCGACCTGCGTGATGAGGTGGAGGACCATCTCGATGAACTGGAGCCGGGAGACTGGATTATCATCGGCCCCAGTGCAGCCATGGAGGCCAGCGTGCCCGCACAGAGCACGCAGCACATCCACGTGCAGGCCAGCAACGTGAACACCCTGCGACAGACGCTTGACCTCATGGAACGGGATGACCGCCTGAGCCCGCGCCTGTGGACATGCCGGGAGCAGGAGCAGCCCAACAGCCGCCGCACCCCCGGCGCCGCGCGGCTGCGCACCCACCTGCAGGAGCTGCTGACCGGCCGCCCGCATTATTCGGTGGATGAACGCGTCATCCTGCTGCAGCTGACCAACCAGCAGATAGGCCGCCGATTCCTCCTCATTCACACCGATACCACCCTTCCCCACAGCAGCATCTGCGTTGAGCTGGATTACGCCGGAAACACCGCGGTGCCCACACCGGCCACTCCTGCACCCCGAACCAAATACCAACATGCCGACCTTAAATCCTGACCAAGACCCCGTAGCACGCGCCCAGGCCTGGGTGGGTGATGCCGTGCTGGCGCTCTATGTGCGCGAGTGGATTCTCTCATTCAAGGGAGAAATCGATGGTGCGCTCTTCATTGAGTTCACCAGCAATAATTTCCTGCGCCTCACCGGCAACGCCACCGGCGTGGAGGCTCAGATTGGCCGCATCTACAAAGCCGAGGGGCTGGCCGCTGCCAATGCCTGGATTGAGGAGAACCTGCGCCCCCGCATGGAGCAGCGACTGCACAAGCTGCGCTCCATTCACCCCCACCACCGCAAATAAGCTATGAAAATCGTCAGCTGGAATGTAAACGGCATCCGCGCCACCCTGGGCAAGGGGCTTCCTGAGAAAATGGACGCCCTGGCGGCAGATATTCTCTGCTTTCAGGAAGTGAAAGCCCGCCCGGAGCAGGTAAGCGACCTGTGGCTCGCCAGCTGGCCGTACTCCCTGTGGAACCCGGCGCAGAAACCGGGATACTCCGGGGTACTCATCCTTTCCCGCGTGGAGCCGCTCTCCACCAGCACCGGCATCGGCTGCCCGGAGCATGATACCGAGGGCCGCGTGGCCACCATGGAGTTCGAGGAATTCTACCTGGTGAACTGCTATACGCCCAATTCCCAGAACGAACTGGCCCGCCTGCCCTACCGCCAGGAATGGGATGCCGCCTTCCGCGCCTATGTGGCCGGACTGGCTGAGAAAAAGCCCGTAATCTTCTGCGGTGACCTGAACGTGGCGCACGAGGAAATCGACCTCGCCCGCCCCGCTGCCAACCACTTCTCCGCCGGCTTCTCCGATGAGGAGCGCGCCGGGTTCACCACCCTGCTGCAGGCCGGTTTTGCAGATACCTTCCGCCGCCTGCACCCGGATGCCCGCGATGCATACTCCTGGTGGAGCTTCCGGGGCGGCGCACGCGCCCGGAACGTGGGCTGGCGTATCGACTACTTCTGTGTATCCGAGGGGCTGCTGCCGCGCGTGCAGAGCGCCGAGATTCACGCAGACATCACCGGGTCAGACCACTGTCCGGTTTCCATCACCTTGAATTAAAATAATACGTAACTCATGAAACCACTTACCAAACTGGGAGAGAAAACACTTGAAAACGGCTCCGTGTGGGAGCTCTGGGAGCGCGATGGCGTGCTCACCCTGCAGCTGGACGGCATGCCCTGCGCCAATTCCTTCACCTACGGCAGTGAGGAAGCCATGGCAGAGCTGGCCACCTCGCCCATCACCCGCGCCGGGCAGCCCTGCGTCATGATTGCCGGTCTGGGTCTGGGCTACGGCCTGGCCAAGGCCATGGAATGCCTTAACAAGGAAAAAGCCCGCTTCATCGTGGCCGAACCCATCCCCGACATCGTGAAATGGAACCGCGAGTTCGGCGAGCACAAGGCCCTGTGGGAAGACAAGCGCGTTTCCACCGAACCCGCCAGCGCTGCTGAGCTGTGCCGCAAGCGCACCGGTTCCCTGCATGCCATTTTGCTGCGCCACGCCCACGCCCGCTGTGAAATGACACTGGGCGATGCCCAGGCCTATTTCAATGCCCTGAAGGGTGGCAGCCTGCTGGCTATCAACCTTTCCAAGGCAGACAAACGCCTGGAGGCCACCCTGCGCCGCGCCGGGTTCGAGGTGAGCACCACCGTGGTGCCGGCCTCCGCAAAGGGGAAGCAGATACGCATGCACACCCTGGTACTGGCCCGCCGTGGACGCTTTGTTCCCTTCGCTGAACGCTGATTTCCCCATCCCTGGTCATGAATCTGCCCTTTTTCAACCGCCGAATCCCCACACTTGCTGAACTTGAACAGCAACGTGACCTCCGCTCGCGGGGTATACGCGGCATGATTAAGGTCACCGGTGTCATCTTCCTGGCGCTGGTAGCAGTCATTGCATCTATGCTGCTGCTCAACCCTATTCTGGAATTGCACACCCTGGAACAGGAACGAACCCGAGCCCAGGAGCGCCTCACCCGAGCCAAAGCTATGGAGGCCGAAGCTTATAACAAATTCCTCTGGATGTCGGACCCCGAATACTTTGAACAAATGGCTCGCGACCGTGCCAACCAGGCCAAGGAGGGCGAAGTCATTATCCGCCGCCCCACGGCGGAGGAACTCAAACACATGGAGGAGGAGGCCCGCAAGAAACGCCAGCCACGCCAAAAAGCCCGCCGCGATTAACCCCCACTTTTACCCACCCACACACATGCCGCCCACCATTTCCACATACAAGGCACCTGCCAAGATTAACCTCTCCCTGCGCGTGCAGACCAAGGTGCGCGAGGACGGTTTCCACAATGTCGACATCCTGATGGCCCCCATCGACCTGTACGACACGCTGGCATTCCGCAACTCCCGCACCACCACCCTGGTGTGTGATACCCCGGGCGTGCCTACCGATGAAAGCAACCTGGTATTCAAAGCTGTGCGTGAGTTTGAAAAGGCATACGGCCGCAAGGCAAAGCAGCATATCACCCTCACCAAGGCCACTCCCCACGGCGCCGGTCTCGGCGGCGGCAGCAGTGATGCCGCTATCACCCTGCTCGCTCTCAACCAGATTCTGGGCACTAATTATGACCTGGAGGAACTCAGCACCATGGCCGCCACCCTGGGCAGCGATGTGCCCTATTTCCTCACCCCTACCATCTGCCGCTGCAAGGGCCGTGGTGAGATTGTGACCCCCGTGCCGGAACTCGCCGGCTGGAGCAGCCCCATCGTGCTGCTGAAACCCGCCTTCGGCGTGAGCACCCCCACTGCCTACAAGGGGCTCACCTGCAGCCGCAGACTCAAAGGCATCAACTACGGCCCGCAGAAGGTGGACTCCATCACCCTGGTGAACGACCTGGAGCGCCCGGTGTTCGCCAAGTTCCCCGTGCTGGCCCACATGAAGCACTGGCTGCTGGAGCAGCCCGGCACCCGCGCAGCCCTCATGAGCGGCAGCGGCTCCACCGTCTTCGCCCTCACCGAAACACCGGAACAGGCTGCCGAAATCGCCGCCCGCGCCAAGGTGGAGCTCGACCCCACCCTCTTCACCCATTGCGGCATGGTCAACCCGCAACCGCAGGCCGAATGAGCTTCCCTTCCAGCGCTGCCGACCCGGTGAACCACAGCATACTCTGCGTGGCGGAGGATGCCGTGAGCGGGTTTCACCGCTTCC
>JAGBZE010000111.1 GCA_017628435.1 Akkermansia sp. | reverse complement strand
TCAATTCAAAAAAAGAAAATGATTATCATAAACGCTTTAATCATTTAAGTAGGATAACTAATCTTAAAGAGGGAAGAACGTATATGCAAGTAATAGTGGCCTGTATGCGAATGATGATAGTCAGGCTCAATGGTATAACGCGAGACTGGATAGCTAAAGGTAAACCTGATTTAAGAACTTATACAAAGATGAAAGAGGAAGAACAGAAGGAAAAAGAACAAGCTGAACAAGAAAAGAATAACCAGGAACAATAAAGCTCAACTACCCTAGACACTGGGGGATAGGGTTTGGGAAAGGGGGGGCTGGCATGCGCCGCCCCCTTTCCCAAGTCTTGTGCCCAAATTTAGGGCACAAGACAGCGCTTGTCAAATAATTACCTATATTTCAAATTCATAGTTGACTTTAGTCCCGAAACAAAACAGCGAGGAATTAATTGACAACCAACTCCCGATGCCTTATCATCCCGGTAGACAAGATGCTCGCTTACGTTTTCCATTTACCCTCTGAATATATCCCTTATGCCGCTATCATCACCGGGGGGGTGATGGCATATATGGGGCTCCGTATCATTCTGAAGTTTCGTCGTCTCAATATGCATGGTATCCGCACGCATGCCACTCTGTTGCGCGTCGAAAGGAACAATTTCCATCGCATCATCTTCGGGGGTGATGATATACATCGCTCGGAGCGCTACCGCGGAAACCGATATACAGGTGTATATGGCTTTACTGATGATGCCGGAAACAGCTACGAAGTGAAGGGCGGGGCTCCGTATGACCCCGTTGTCGGCGATAGCGACTTCGTGGTGCTGTATAATCCGCATAACCCTGACGACGCCATGCTGGTTGACGTCATCCGCCCGATGCAGACGCCTGTCATTGCCTCTGTGGCGGGTGTCATTGCCGCAGTGGCCGGTATCTGCATGCTCGTATTTGATTTATAAATCTTCTCAACACTATGGTTTACCACGTCACCCGCGTCGGCAACAGCACGAGTACTAAGACGGTTGTCATCAGCTTCTTCCTCAAATGGGGCTTCTTTGCTCTGCTTTCGTACGTCTTGTTCAGTTCGGCATCCTTTCTGGCGCCTTATGTGTGGTGGATTATGCTCGGCATGGGGTTCCCGGCAGCCATCGGGGCGTATTTCCAGCTCCGCCGCATCCGGAAAAATACCAAATCCTACGAAGATACCTTCTATACTCTCACCGAAGGCGGGGTGATGATGGAGGGTGACAACGGTCAGGCGTGCCTCTATTTCTCATGGGGGGATATCCGCGAGGCACGCCGTATACTGAACCACACTGTCTGGATGCAGCTGGAGAACGGCAAGTCCTTCAACTGCCTGCTCGAAGGCCTGCCCGAGGAGCGCATTGCCGAATTCGCTCGTTTTGCGGCTGAACATGCCGGGAAAACGCCTCCCGCTTCGGCGCTCACCCCGCCGCCGGCGGAGCTGACCTGCACCAGCCCTCTCCGCTTCAGCGGTACGCCGGAACAGCGCCGCGAACACCTGGATGCCTTTACTTTACTGAGTGGCCTTGCCTGGGACTGGACATGGCTGCGCCCCTGTATGCTGCTGCTCTGGGGCGTGCTGCTGATGGGGGCTTCTTACAGGGCCTCCTACCTGGCCATGGCCATTGTGGCCATCATCATCTGGCGATGTGTCAGCCGTCTGAAGAATCCTGGTGGCCCCCTCCCGTACCCGGGGCAGAGCCGTCCGGGGCGCTATTATGCCACAGCCCGGGAATCGCTCCAGCTTGTCGGCGAAAAGGGAACCTGGATTTATAACCGCCGTGCCCAGTTGCAGGGAATCTACGAGACCCCGCATGGTGTCTGCATTCACGATGTGAGCGGCACCGTTGTTATGGTGGATGCTGGCCAGCCTCTGCCGCCCCACCTGCAGGCCCCCCGGAAACGACTGCCCCGGCATCTTTCCCGCCCGGTCATCCATGGCATATGTGGGCTTCTCTTTCTTGGCGCTGCCTGGTGCTTCACCCAGAGTAACACCTGGAGATTGCACCGCCTTCTCAGCAGCGAGTCGCCGGATGTGGCAGAGGCGTTGAGTCTGGCCAAATTGCCGCCGAGCACTAAGGTTTCCGGTATTAAAGTTCATACCTATAAGGGCCTTCCTTCTACGGATGTTCTTTTCCACCGCAATGCCGGTTCTGCTCCGTATGCTGTGTGTATCTGCTTTATACAACCGGATGGCGATGGCATTTATGCCGATTTCGACGAATATGGGCAGCTCGTCCGTCGGGGAACGTATTGACGGCGTTCAGGTATCCCGGTAATCCGGGATTTAGCAGGGCTTCGAATAAAACCGAGGGCGAATGAATTTAATGAGCAAACAGTAGCGAGGCACGCTCAATGTCCTTCATGCGTTCGCGGCTGCGGCGGGTGCAGAGAAGGGGGAGCCTGGCGGCGGGATTCCCGGTGAAGTAGAGGCGCTCGCCGCGTATCTCGAAATCCGGAAAACGGTGGCGGTGTTGTTCAACGAGCTGCGGCAGGCGGTCGAGGAAGAATCGGCGCATCAGCTGGGTGAAGATGCCTTTTTCCTCCGGATCTGCACAGTCGTTGTACCACCACAAATCATCTGTGCGGCCATCCCATTTTTCCTGCGGCGGAAGCGTCACGCCTATGCTCATGAGGGGGATGAACCAGGCCAGAGCAGAGCCGTTGAATGCCGCGCAGAGCAGCCGGCATTCCTCCTGCGTGGCACCATTCAGTCGTTGAAAGAGAATCAGGCTGTACCGGTACTCGTCGCGCATCCTGTGCTTCGTTTCGGCAATCGGTTCGGCGTGCGAGAGCAGGGTGCACAGCGCCATCAGCACATGTTCCCGGGAAATCGGAAAGCGTAGCAGTACATCCACCGCCGCCCAGTGGCGCATGTCCACGGCCTCGTGCAGCGCGCTCTGCCAGATGTCGCCCTCCATATCCGCCTTATACCCGTGGCGAATGGCGCTTTCCAGGCTCACCAGGTCTCCTTTGCTGCGTCCATATCCCGCCAGCCAGGCTACCAGGTTGAGCCCAGAATCATTCACGGCATCGGGACTCCCGCCCCAACGCCTGATGAATTCGCTTGCGCCAGCAGAACAGAACATGAGCGCATTATATCAGTTCCCCTCTGCTCCTACAATGTTTTATTGCGGACACACTTTCGGCTTGTGTTGGGCGGGGTGCTAGTTTAGAATGATTCCATGAATAAGCGAGGCGAGGACAAGGAGATTCACATTCGGGGTGCGAAGGAGCACAACTTGAAGGGGGTGGATGTGGATATACCGCTGGGTGGCATCACGGTGGTGACGGGCCCGAGCGGCAGCGGCAAGACCTCGTTGGCCATGAGTACGTTGTATGCCGAAGGCCAGCGGCGCTATGTGGAGACCTTCTCGCCCTACGTGCGCCAGTTCATGGACCGCATGGACCGCCCGAATGTGGAGGCGGTGGAGAATGTGCCGCCCGCCATTGCGCTGGGGCAGCGCAACAGCGTGAAGAATTCCCGCTCCACAGTGGGTACCATGACGGGCATGAATGAGTACCTGAAGCTCATTTTCTCCCGCCTGGCTGTGGGGCGCGATGCCGCGGGCAATGTGGTGCGCCCCGCCACGCCGCAGGGCGTGGCCGATGAATTGATTGCCTCGCATCCCGGAGAATCGGCTCTGGTGTGCTTTGCAGTGCGCCCTGTGGGCAGTTTCGAGGAAATGGTGCAGGCGCTGGAGGCACAGGGCTACCTGCGTGTGCTGGCCGGGGGCTCTGTGCAGCGCCTTTCGGATGCCACAGAGGCGGCTCTGGGCATGGAGCGCTGGCTGGTGGTGCAGGACCGCGTGAAACTGGTGCCCGATTCCCGCGCGCGTCTCATGGAAGCGCTGGAAACGGCTTTGCATCTGGGGCAGGATGTGGCGCAGGTTTCTCTTGCCGCAGCGGATGGCAGCTGGCAGGCTCCCCGGGAGTTCCGCAGCGACTGGTATCCGCTGCAGGAGCCGCGCCCCGGTCTGTTCAGCGGCAATTCCCCGCTGGGCGCATGCCCCGCGTGCAAGGGCTATGGCCGCAGCATCACCTACGATTACAACAAGGGCATCATCCCCGACAAATCCATTGCCGATGGTGCGCTGAAAATGCTTTCCTCGGCCACGCTTTCCGCCTGCTACAAGGATTTGGAGAAGGCCAATAAGCGCCGTCCCTCCGTGCGCATGGATGTGCCGTGGAATGAGCTCAGCCAGCAGGAAAAGGACTGGGTGTTCTACGGTGAGGCGGGAGATATGGACCCCTGGGAGGCCTGGGACCAGGGCCTGTGGTATGGCTACAAGGGGATTTTCGATGATATGGAGAAGCATGCGCACAAGATGAGCGTGCGCGTGTTCCTCTCGTTTTATCGCGTGTACAGTGTGTGCCCGGAGTGCCACGGCGGCCGCCTGCGTCCGGAGGCGCTTGCCTTCACTATCGGTGGGCTCACGGTGCCGCAGGTGCAGGCGCTGCCCATGGATGAGCTGCTGCCCTGGCTGGATGAGCATGTGCTGGGCCACACCGGGGAGGACCGCTCGCTGGAGCAGGCGGTGAAGGAGTTCCGCAGCCGCGTGGCCTACCTCTGCGAGGTGGGCCTGGGCTATATTTCCGCCAGCCGCCTCACGCGCTCGCTTTCCGGTGGCGAGATTGAGCGCGTGAGCCTTACCACCTGTCTGGGTGCCGCGCTCACGGAGACTCTTTTTGTGCTGGATGAACCCACGGTGGGCCTGCATGCCCGCGATACGGCCCGGCTCATTGCGGCCATGCGCCGCCTGGCACACCGCGGTAATACGCTGGTGGTGGTGGAGCATGAGGAAGCCGTGATGCGCGCGGCGGATTACCTCGTGGACATGGGCCCGGGCAGTGGTGCCGCCGGTGGCGAGCTGGTGTATGCCGGCGAGCCCGCGGGCATTCTGCGCCAGGCCGATTCCCTCACGGGGCAGTTCCTCAGCGGCAGCCGTTGCATTCCCGTGCCGCCGCGGCGCCGCAAGGGGAAGGGGCGTATCCGCATCGAGGGGGCAGAGTGCCACAACCTGCATGATTTCTCCGTGGATATTCCGCTGGGCGTGTATAACTGTCTGACGGGTGTTTCCGGCAGCGGTAAGAGTACGCTGGCTTGTCAGGTGTTGTTCGGTTCGGTGCATCCGGAGGAGCTGGATGATGAGGACGAGGTGCAGGTGCGCTGCATTTCCGGGCTGGATGCCGTGGAGGAAGTGGTGCTGGTGGACCAGAGCCCCATTGTGCGTACACCGCGCAGTACGCCTGCGGTGTATATCGGTGTTTTCGAGGATATCCGCGCTTTGTTTGTGGCAGAGCCTGCCGCCCAGGCGCGTGGCCTGAAGCCCGGCTATTTCTCCTTCAACAGCGGCGATGGCCGCTGCCCGCGCTGCTCCGGTCTGGGGCAGGAAAAGGTGGAGATGCAGTTCCTTTCGGATATTTTTGTGCCCTGCGCCCTGTGCCACGGCACGCGCTACACGGAGCAGGCGCTTTCCATTACTCTGCTGGGCTATAATATGGCCGAAATGCTGGCGCTGGACATTACCCACGCGCAGCGGCTCTTTGCCCGCGAGAAGAATGCCCGCGCCCGCCGCATTGCAGCGCGTCTGCAGGTGCTGGTGGATGTGGGACTGGGGCACCTGGGGCTCGGACAGCCGCTCAACACGCTTTCCGGCGGTGAGAACCAGCGTCTGAAGCTGGCGCATATCCTCGTGGATTCCCTCACGGGCGAGAAGCAGGGCAAGGGCCGTCTGCTGATTCTGGATGAACCCGGCACGGGTCTGCATTTCCGCGACCTGGAGGTGCTGCTGCGCGTGTTCGACCGCCTGGTGGAGCAGGGGAACACGCTGCTGGTCATTGAGCACAATATGGAGCTTATCAAATGCGCTGACCACGTCATCGACCTGGGGCCGGAGGGCGGCACCGGGGGTGGTCTGCTGGTGGCGCAGGGCACGCCGGAGGATGTGGCCGCCACCGGGGCGGGCTTCACCTCGCATTTCCTGGCGGAGGCGCTGCAGATGGAGTATGATGCGCTGCCGCTCATGGCGGCGGAGGACCACGATTCCAGCGTGCCGGAGGGCGTGATTGCCCTGCGCGGCGCGCGCCACCACCAGCTGAAGAATATCGACGTGGATATTCCCCGCGATGCCATGACCGTGGTGACCGGCCTTTCCGGCAGCGGCAAGAGTACGCTGGCTTTTGATATCATTTTTGCTGAGGGACAGAAGCGTTTCATGGACGTGATGAGTCCCTACGCCCGCCAGTTCACGGAGCAGATGGAGACGCCGGATATTGACCGCCTGACTGGGCTGCCGCCCACCGTGGCCATCGAGCAGAACCGCTCCCGCGGCGGCTGCAAGTCGACCGTGGGCACGGTGACGGAGGTGTGGCAGTTCCTGCGTCTGCTGTATGCCAAGCTGGGCCAGCCGCACTGCCCGAAGTGCTGCGTGCCGGTGGGCCGGCGTTCCCCGGCGGAGATTCAGGCCATGGTGCAGCAGGAGATTGCCGCACGCCCCGCCAGTCTCATGATTGCCGCTCCGGTGGTGCGCAACCGCAAGGGCCACTATGCCGACCTGGCACGCTGGGCGGCGAAGAAGAAGTATCCCTACCTGCGCGCGGATGGCGTGCTGGTGGCGCCGGATGCTTTTACGCCGCTGGACCGCTACTCGAACCACGATGTGGATGTGGTGCTGGCGGAAATCTGTGTGCAGGGTAACCGCATCACGGCAAATGGTCAGGAGGCCGACTACGCGGGGATTATGGAGACCGTTTCCCGCGCGCTGGAAATGGGCGATGGCTTTATCCGCCTGCTGAAGGGGAGGGAGGACCAGCTCATCGGCACGCGTCTCACGTGCCCCTCCTGCGGCGAATCGTTTGCCGAGCCTGAGCCCTCGACCTTCTCGTTCAACTCGCCGCGCGGGTGGTGCCCGCACTGCCTGGGCCACGGCCGCGTGGGCAAGGTGAAATCCGGTGCCAAGCCGGAGGAGAAGCTCAGCCAGCTGGAGGTGGAGCTGAAGTACGACCGCGATGTGGAGCGCGCCGCCGCTAAGGAGGAGGAAAGTGTGCTCTGCCCGGTGTGCCATGGCTCGCGTCTGAATTCTTTTGCCATGGGGGTCACGCTCTTCGGTCGGAATATTGCAGAGATTGGTGCTTTGTCGGCAGATGCAGCGCTGCCCGTGGTGGAAAGTTGGAAGTTTGAGGGCCGAGATGCTGAAATTGCCCGCAACGTGATGGCGGAGATTGCGCCGCGTCTGCGTTTCCTGCAGCGTGTGGGCCTGGGCTACCTGTCGCTGGACCGCGCAGCTACCACGCTTTCCGGTGGCGAGACGCAGCGCATCCGTCTGGCGGCTCAGCTGGGGTCGGAGCTGCGCGGCGTGCTTTACGTGCTGGATGAGCCGACCATTGGTCTGCACCCGCAGGATAATGAGCGTCTGCTGAGCACGCTGGCGGATTTGAAGCACCGTGGTAATACCCTGCTGGTGGTGGAGCATGATGAAGATACTATGCGCGCTGCCGACCATATCATCGACCTGGGGCCGGCTGCTGGTATCCATGGCGGCCAGATTATGGCGCAGGGCTCGTTTGATGCGGTGGAGCATAACCCGGATTCGGTCACGGGGCGTGCGTTGCTCAGTCGCGAGAAACACCCCTTCTGCGGTAAATATCTGCCCGTAAAGGATGCCGAGTGGCTGGAGGTGGAGGGCTGCAACCTGCACAACCTGAAGGATGTGACGCTGCGAATTCCCCGCGCCCGCTTCACAGTGGTGACCGGCCCCAGCGGCGCGGGCAAGACCTCGCTTATTACGGAGACGCTCGGGCCCGCTGTGCGCGAGGCGCTGGGCGGCAGCATTTCCCGCGAGGAACGCGCCGCGTGGAGACAGAGCAGGGGACTGGACTCCGTGCGCGCCCTGTACCAGGTGGACCAGAGCCCGCTGGGCAAGACTCCGCGCAGCACCCCCGCCACGTATATCGGCATTTTCAATGAGATTCGCTCGCTCTTTGCCCAGAGCGCGGATGCCCGCCGCCTGGGCTTCGATGCGGGACGCTTTTCGTTCAACACCGCCGCCGGCCATTGCGAGGCCTGCAAGGGCACGGGCTACCAGCGTCAGGAAATGGATTTCCTGCCGCCCTGCACGGTGCCTTGCGAGACATGCCGCGGCGCACGTTACAACTCCCGCACGCTCCAGGTGCGCTACAAGGGGAAGAATATTGCGGAGGTGCTGAACATGGACATGGAGGAAGCTGCCGAATTCTTCGCCAGCCAGCCCCGCCTGGCCGACCCGCTGCGCCTGCTGTGCGACACCGGACTGGGGTACCTCACTCTCGGCCAGGCCAGCAACACTCTCAGCGGCGGCGAAGCCCAGCGCATCAAGCTGGTGGCAGAGCTCATCAAGGGCCGCCGTGCTGCCCTCAACGCCATCCGCAAGGGCAAGGCCCTGCCGCAGGACCTCTACATTATTGAGGAACCCACCATCGGCCTCCACCCGCACGACGTGCGCCTTCTCGTTCAGGTGCTCCGCCGCCTGGTCGAAATGGGCAACACCGTCGTGGTCATCGAGCACAACCTCGAGCTCATCTGCGAAGCCGACTATGTCATCGACCTCGGCCCCGGCGCCGGCACCTCCGGCGGCACCATCACCGCCCAGGGCACCGTCCGCCAGCTCTCCCGCGCCAATTCCTCCACAGCGCCTTTCATCAAAGCCGAGCTGGAAAGGTGATGCGGGTTCGCCTGAACCCTTATCATCAAATCAGCTGCGATGCTGCAAATAATGGCAAGAGATCTGTCAATCTATACGTTAAATACCAAATTTATTCTCATTTACATGGTAATTGTGAGACGCTTTTAACGTGCAGTACTTTTGGAGCCATTATATTGGGGTATGCTGTAGGATCTTCTTTCAAATCAGACTGTTTAATGAGACCAAGGGGATCGACGGGGGGAGAGGGATAGGCCGGGGGCAGAATGATGTCCTGTACACCACGAGATTTTTGTTGGTCAATTTCGTTAAACCTGATTTTTTCATAGCTCTTATATTGCCACGCTTCAATTCCAGCGGGGACGAGATGGAACAACGCTATAGAAAACACGACAATAGTAACAAGGCGTAATTTCTTCACAGAAATTCTGCTGTTCCAGTATATATAGGAAATAGCGCCAATTAAAGAGATTGTGGCCTGGGCGAAGCTCATAGGAGTAGGAATGCAGCTGTATAAATACGCACAGGCGGAGAATAAGGAGATTGCAAGTGTGCCTGTTATGACATATATGTCAAGTTTTGATTTCTTTGTGTTGAAAAATGCTAATAGCCCAAAAACTAATAAAATCGACAATATGTATACACTGCACTCTACATAACGCTCTAAAAGATATGGAAGGAAATGAACATGTTGCCACAGCGGAATGCCATCCAGGATAATGACGGAACTACTCCCTTTTAAAAGATTGACTTGCTCCCAGGATAAGTTCGTGACGAAATGGTGGATTTGCTCTGAGCTCATTTCTGTGATGTCCAGTATTCGGGCTTTTGCATCATTCTGGCTTCTGAATTTCAGGGCGGGTGCGGCAAATAACAGAGTTGCCCCGATGACCGTCCCGATGAACCCCATCCAACATTGTACAGGGATAAATAGATGTCGGCGCATTCGGTAGGTGAACCAGATGAACATCAGAACCAGAAGCATAAGGGCAAGTGATTCGCCTCCCCAACATGTATATATCCCCAATACCAGAACAGCAAGAGACCGTCTCACATTCCCTCTCATCGTATTCCCTTCAATATTATTCCATCTTGCAGGGTTGTAGAACGATAAAAAAAGAACTGCGGATATGCAAGGGAAAAGATAATTCATGCTGGCAGCAAAGCAATAAAAAATGCGCCAAGCATTAAGTTTTGTAGAGAGCAGCAAAAGCGAGATGCTTAAAACATAGAAATGCACCCCCTTTGTTGAGCATAGGCTTTGTGTTGGGTTTGTAACAAGTTTGAAAAAGAATATCGGCGAGAGTATCACAAACAAGGGGACAAGTAGAAATACCTCCCAGCGATTTTGTGAGACACCCACCAGGTGTGCCAGGAATTCGCCACTTCGAGATACCCAGGTAAGGTATGATTGCCACCATATTGACAGACGTTCTGCCACCCCTCCTTCGTGGAAAAATGC
>JAGBZE010000009.1 GCA_017628435.1 Akkermansia sp. | reverse complement strand
CTTCGCCAGCCCGACAAATCGCTTTTGCGCATAAAGAGGGGGCTGGCTCCAAAACGGTGTTGATAATGCAGGCAATTGTGAAATCTTTGGGACCATGTGATTTTTTCAATAGGGAAGAAAATTGCACTTTAACCCCTGCATATTGAACTCAAAAAACACAGCAGAATAATCAACAGAAGCAGCCCACCCCCTATGGCCGGGCCCCACCACCAGCGGCGGAACATCAGGCCCGCGAGCATCCAGAAAACGGAGTACACCACCAACGCAAAGGCTGCCACTCCTTCGAATGACTCCAGCGAAATATCGGTCTGCCTGTTGTCCACATGGTCAGCATAGAAGGGAGATGCTTCACCCAAACGCGCCCAGGTCTGTTCCTCCGTAAAATCCAGCACATTTCCCCGCTGGCGGGCCACCACTGTGACCTGCGCGCCGGAGCGCAGCACCATCACCGACCCGGCAGGCGTTTCCACCCGCTCCACCCCCGGCTGATTCAGAGCCAGGTAGCCGAAGGGCTTCCCCCGCCAGCCATACAGCCGCTCCACCTGCCACACGCCCAGTGTCAGATTCGGCGCAGCAACATAAGGCCCCAGGTCATCCACCTCCACAACCTGGGGAAAGGAACCGTATCCCGGCCAGTCCACAGTATCAGTTGTGCAGAGCTGACCGGACACCCGCACCAGCTTGCCTTCCAGAGCCGGGTCCACCACATCAGCCCGGGCGGGATACACACGCTCACTCATGTGATATTCCACCAGCATCTCCCCCTGTATGCCCACCAGCACCAGCATCACCAGCATGACCAGACCGCCGATAATCACCAGAAACGGCTTCAGCAGAGCCCACACCATGCTCCCGGCCACAGCTATTTTATCCTCTTTCGCGCTCATCTTCGTGATTCTTCCTTATCTTCTACCCTTATTCCCACGGCGCCCCTGTCGCTGGTGAGGCGTTCGTGCCGAACGCATGTAACGCGCGAGAAAGCGCCCGCCCACCCAAAGTACCACAATAATCAGCAACACCAGACCATAGATAATCTCCTCATCAAACGGAGAGTCGGCCACAGCCTTAAGAAAATCCACCGGCAACAGATAGAGGATAGGCCCCACCGCCATCAGGCCGAATACAAGAGTCAGCTCCCCTATAGCGTCCGACTCATGCCAGCGGGTCCAGAACATCACCGCCAGCCCGCCAAAGCCAAGAATACTTATCAGCGCCCCCAGAGCCCAGGGGCGCGTCGCCGCCAGCAGGAGAAAAGCAATATCCATCATGACCACTCCTCCCTGGTTTGCCCGGCGAGTTCCAGCCCCTGCTCCTCGGCCAGCTCCAGCAACCGCCAGGCTTCCGCTTCATCCACAGGCAGACCGAATTCGCCCTCCCGGTGAGCCCAGGCCAGGCGGTGCAGCGCACGGGCTGAGCCCGACTCCGCCGCCCGCTGATACCAGCGGAGCGCCGCAGCTCCATCCACCGGCAGCCCCACACCAAGCTCATAGCAGCAGCCCAGGTTATATTGCGCATTCGGCTCATTCAAATGCGCCGCACGGCTATACCAATAGGCGGCCAGCGCCGGATTCTGCACCACACCATCTCCCGTATCATAACAACAACCCAGGCGATTCTGCGCCTCGGCAGAGTTCAGTTCTGCAGCCCGGCGGTACCACTGCACCATCTGCGCCTTGTCAACAGGCAGGCCGATGCCGTACTCATACAAGCGTGCCAGATTGGCCATGCCCAGCCGCTCCCCCAGCTCTGCCGCGCGGCGGTAAAGCACAATGGCCTTATCTATATCCCGCTCCACCCCGGAGCCGCTTTCATACGCCGTACCCAGGTCGCTCATGGCGGCGGCATGCCCCTGCGCAGCCGCCCGGCGCCACCAACGCACAGCCTCCTCAGCCCCATCGAGCTCCAGGTCATACAAATCACCCAGGTAATGCTGTGCATCGGCATTGCCAGCCTCAGCCTGGCTGAGCAAGGTCTGGAAATCCCAGGTGCAGATATCGCCTACCGGCGCTTGCGGTTCTTCCTCGTGCATCGTCTTCCCTTCGGGGTAAAGTTCAACCAATAACCCACCGGCAGCGCCAGCAGAACAAAGCAGATACAACCCAGCACAATGCGCACCGGCACGGAATCTGCCGCTGCAGTCGGCACCAGCATCAGCAGCACGCAGACAATCCCCAGCTCCACGGCCCGCGAATGCTTGCGAAGGCTGGTGAAAAGCGTCAATGCCAGGCCACCACTACCCAGCAGAAACATAAGGATGGCCGCGGCGGTGTTCACAATGATTCAGGCCTTTTCGTACAGCACGTGGATGAAGCCGACGTACTCCTGCTGCGGGGTGCGGGTAGCGAAGTGGTGGACAAACTCCGGGAACCAGGTATCCACCTCGTGCGTGCCCGCCACCTCAGACACATGCAGCCGCTGCATCTGCGGCAGCATGCAGGCATAGAGCTGGGCACCGCCAATCACCATGATTTCCGGGTCCTGCAGCTCCAGAGTTTCCAACTGAGCCAGGTCGGTGATGACCACCGCGCCTTCGGCCACGTAATCAGCATTGCGGGTGAGCACGATATTCTGGCGCCCGGGCAGCGGACGGCCCAGACTCTCCCAGGTCTTGCGCCCCATGAGGATGGGGTGCCCCATGGTAATGCGCTTGAAGAGCTGCAAATCCTCCTTCAGGCGCCAAGGGATGCCATTGTTCAGGCCGATACCGCGGGCGGCATCCATGGCCACCACTCCTGTGAAGCTCAGACTCATACCGAAACAGCGGCTTTGATATGCGGGTGCGGGTCGTAGTTCTCCAGCACAAAGTCAGAGAAATCGAAACCGTCAATCTCCGTCACCTCAGGGTTGATGCGCATGGTAGGCAGCGGGCGGGGCTCTCGGCTCAGCTGCAGGCGGGCCTGATCCAGGTGGTTCTTGTAGAGGTGCAGGTCGCCATAGGTGTGCACAAACTCGCGGGCCTCGTAGCCGCAGACCTGCGCCACCATCATGAGCAGCAGCGCATAGCTGGCAATATTGAAAGGAACGCCGAGGAACAAATCGCAGCTGCGCTGGTAGAGCTGCAGGCTCAGGCCGTGCTTCTCGCCCTCCTTCTGCGCCGGAATCACGCAGAACTGGAACAGGCAGTGGCAGGGAGGCAGCGCCATGCCGTCCACTTCGGCCACGTTCCACGCGCTCACCAGGTGGCGGCGGCTCCAGGGATTATTCTTCAGGCCGTCAATCAGCTTGGCAATCTGGTCAATACTGCCGCCCTTGCCATCCGGCCAGGCGCGCCATTGGCTGCCGTACACCGGCCCCAGGTCGCCGTTCTCATCGGCCCACTCGTCCCAGATACTCACGCCGCGCTCCTGCAGCCAGCGCACATTCGTGCTGCCCTTCAGGAACCAGAGCAGCTCGTAAATGATGGAACGCAGGTGCAGCTTCTTGGTGGTCAGGCAGGGGAAACCATCACGCAAATCGCAGCGAATCTGCCGACCGAACACGCCGATGGTGCCGGTGCCGGTGCGGTCCTCCCTGCCCACTCCATTGGTGAGCACATCATCAAGCAGCCCTAAATATTGATGCATAGCCTGTTTGGATTGACAATTGACTAATGACGATTGACTATTGTAAAATTCCCTGCGGCGCAGCCGCAGCTGACTTTTCTACTTCGTAAATCGCACTTCGTAATTCCCATTTAATCAGAGCGCGAGAGCGCTTCTGATTAACGCGGCCCACTTCTCTGCCTTTTCGGCAAAGCTCAGCTCGGGGTCCTTGTAGAGAATACCACGGGAAACATTGATGGTGGGGGGAGCCACGCGGGTGCCGCCGGTGAGGGCGGAAAGGTCACCACCCTGAGCCCCCAGCCCCGGCACCAGAAGCGGGGCATCCGGCAGGTCGGTCAGAATCTGGCTGTTGGCATTGGTAAGGCCCACCACCATACCCACTTCAGTGGCGCTGTTCTCAGCAATGGAGCGGGTCACCATATCACCCACCAGCTGGTACACCTTGCGGCCATTGGCCAGAACCTGCTGCTCCACATCCACAGAGCCGGGGTTGGTGGTTACAGCCAGCAGATACACAGCCTTGCCGGGGCGGTCAAGGAAGGGCTCCAGAATATCGTAGCCCATGAAGGGGTTCAGCGTCACGGCGTCCACGTCCATGCGGTCAAAGTAGGCCTGGGCGTAGTACTTCTGCGTCTCGCCGATATCGCCGCGCTTGGCATCAAGAATCACGGGAATATCCTTGGGCATATCGGGCAGCAGCTCCTCCAGCATCTTCAGGCCCGGCAGGCCCATGGCCTCAAAATAAGCAATATTGGGCTTGTAGGCAGCGGCGTAGGGAGCAGTCTCCTCCACCACCTTGCGAAGCCAGTCGGCCAGCTCGGTCATGTTTTCAGTCTGCGGGCGGGGATCCAGCCCCACGCAGAGGGCAGAGCGCGTGGCGGCAATACGGGCAGCAAGTTTTTCCGTGTACTTCATGCGCGCTATTATAGCACAGCCCCGGTGGATGACAAGCGCAAAGAGTTGACAGCTCCGAGGAAAAATGGCAAGATAGGCGGCATGAAACGCTTTGGTATTCTGGTTTGTCTGCTGCTGCTCCCCCTGCTCTGCGTGAGCTGTGGCGATTCCGACCAGGAAAAACAGGAGCGTTCCTCCCAATTCACCACCCCCACCAAGCCTGCGCCGAACCCCCAGCGCGAATCCATCCAATCCCTCATCCGCACCGATAAACAGGTGCCCACCAGCCTGCAAGGCGGTCGCAAGTTCGAGCTGTACAGCGTATACGAGGGACAGGACATGCGCCAGGTTACGGAGGTTTCCGGGCGCACGCTGCTGCTCTGCTTCACGGCCCCCTGGTGCCGCCACAGCACGGCCATGCGCAATTCTCTCAAAGAATTGGCCGAAATGGAGAAAGGTGCCATTCAGGTGGTGGAGATTGACGCAGATACCTACCCGGCAATAGCCAACGATTATAACCTGACCAAGGTGCCCACCACGGTTTTCTACACCGAGGGCATCAAGCTGCGCAGCATCGAGGGCGCTTTCACAGCCGAAAGACTGAAGAACTACCTGCACGACCTGCTCACCCAGGAGGAGGCCAACCCGCAGCCCTGATTTTCCCCTTTTCAACGTACACACATCACACCATCTATGCGATTCCTCACAGGATTACAGCCCAGCGGCCAGCTCCACATCGGCAACTACTTCGGCGCCATTGAGCCCGCTGTGCGACTTCAGGAAAAAGGCGAAGCCTTCTATTTCATTGCCAATTATCACGCCATGACCACCATGGAGAGCGCCGAAAAGCTCCGCGAGAACACCCGCGGGCTGGCCGTGGATTTCCTGGCATGCGGTCTCGACCCGGAAAAAGCCGTTTTCTTTGCCCAGTCTGCCGTGCCGGAGGTAAATGAACTGGCCTGGATTCTTTCCACCCTGTGCCCCATGGGCCTGCTTGAGCGCTGCCATTCCTACAAGGACAAGGTGGCCAAGGGCTTTGCCGCCAGCCATGCGCTCTTTGCCTACCCCGCCCTCATGGCAGCAGACATTCTGCTGTATGATTCTGATGCCGTGCCCGTGGGCAAGGACCAGAAGCAGCACCTGGAGGTAACCCGCGATCTGGCAGGCAAAATTAACGACACCTTCGGCGAGGGCCTCCTCAAAATGCCCGAAGCCATCATCTCCGAATCCACCGCCGTGGTGCCCGGGCTGGATGGCCAGAAGATGAGCAAGAGCTATGGCAACACCCTGCCCATCTTCGGCGAGGAAAAGCCCCTGCGCAAGCTCATCAACAAGAAGGTGGTGACCGATGCCACCCCGCTGGAAGACCCGAAACCCACGGAGGGCTCCATCATCCTGGCCATTTACAAACTCTTTGCCACTCCGGAGCAGTACGAGGAAATGGTGGCTGCGCACCAGCGTGGCGGCGTAGGCTACGGCCAGTTCAAGAAGGACCTCTTCGATGCCTACTGGGAATACTTCCGCGCCGCCCGTGAGAAGCGCGAATGGATTCTCGCCCACCCTGAATACGTGGACGACGTGCTCAACACCGGCGCCACCCGCGCCCGCGAGGAGGCCGCCAAGGTGCTCACCCGCATCCGCAAGGCCGTGGGTCTGGGCTGGTTATAAGCCCCCAGTCCGACCAACGGGAGGATTTCGCCGCGGCGCAGCCGCGATTTCGTCCACCGAAGGTGGATTTCGTCCCGAAGGGATTTCGTTCCCTATCTTTAACCTTCAATAATCAGACCGGGCATTGGGAAACAAACCCAATGCCCGGTTTCTGCTTGAAAAAGCAGCGGCTATCACAGCATCGAAATCGGGAAGGCCATGGCCCCCTTATCAAGCGAATACACCTGCTCTGCCGTGCAGAACACAATACCCGGATGCAGCGCAAAAGGTCCGGTGGGAATCTTGGCGGCATGCCGCAAATCTGCGGCAGCCGGGCTACTGCTGCGCTTGACCTCCATGGGATAAATGGTGCCGTCCTGCACCAGCACGAAATCCACTTCTGCCGTTCCCTTGGCATCGCGGAAGAAGTAAAGCTGCGGGCGCTTGCCATTGTGGTTGAAACTTCGGATAAGCTGGCCATATACCCAGGTCTCCAGAATAGCTCCGGCCATAGGACAATACATCAAGTATTTCGGACTCTTCCACCCAGCCAGCCAGGCACACAGGCCGGTATCCATGAAATAGAGCTTGGGAGTCTTGGTAAGCCGCTTGATGGCATTTGCCGAATACGGCTGCAACAGGGAAATAATACCTGTGGTCTCCAGAATGGAAATCCAGGACTTCGCCGTATTGGGAGACACCTCCGCATCCCTTGCAATATCAGCATACACTAGTTGCTGCCCCGTGCGCAACGCAGCCGACTGCATGAATTTCACAAATGCAGCGCGATTCCCAATCTGAGAAAGTTCCCGCACATCACGCTCCAGATAGGTGCGCATGTAGGAATCATAAAAATCCTCCGGCTCCAGTTCTCTGCCCTTCCATAAGGCCGGGTAACCACCTCGCCAGATACGCTCGTACAACTCATGTATATCGCAGACAGAGCCTCCTGCCTGATATCCGCGCAAATCCTCCGGGTTAAATACCGGGGCAGCATCACCATTCCCCAGTATCTCCCTCTGAGACATACTGTGCAGATCCAGTATGCCCACGCGGCCAACCAAGGTCTCAGTTACCCCCTGCATCAGGTGAAACTGCTGAGACCCGGTCAACCAGTACATACCATTCTGTCGGCTCTCATCCACTTTCATTTTGATGACTCTCAGCAACTCCGGCGCATACTGCACCTCAACAATGAACAATGGGGCCTTATGCTCCTGCAAAAAGCCCATCGGATCATTCTTCGCCTGTGCAGCCAGGGTATAATCATCCAGCGTCACATAGTTCATCCCCTCCGGACACAGCTCCCTGAGCATCGTTGATTTGCCCACCTGCCGGGCTCCCAGCACAAGCACACTCGGATAGTGCGCCGAAAGATATTTCACCTTCGCTGCGGCTGTTCGTGCATAATAGGGAGCCTCATTCTTCATACCTGACTCATTTCGCACCATTTCCCACTCTTAGTCAAGCAAATTTGGAAAAATCCGCAATAGCATAGCGGAAAAATCCGCAGCACCACTGCGGATTTTTCCGTTCGTCTCATAACTCACTCGGCGGATTACCATTACAAACGGAACATTTTTCAAAAAATGCCGAAGTTTGCCGATTTTTAGGCCCATTTTTCCAGATTTTCCATCAAGAACCAAACCGGGCATTGGGAGACACGCTCCCAATGCCCGGTTTTCATCAACACCTGATGGAAGAGCTTATTTGCGCTTCTTCCCGCCCTTTTTCTTAGAGTCCTTGCCAGCCATCTTGCCATCTGTGGCGGGGTACGGAGCGGTGGGCAGCCCTGCCTCATTCACCAGGTTGGGTTCCATAAATACAGCCCAGCCATAGCGCATATACTTGGGAGTCTTCACTCCATCTGCGGTCAGAATGACGGATTCGCCCTTGATTTCAGCCTCAGCAGGCACAAAGTTCTTATCAGCACCGGCCAGCTCGAAGCCCACAGGAGCTGCGCCATTGGTCGTTTTCAGTCCCTCAGCGTTCTCCAGTTTCACCTGAACCTTGGCACCCTTGGCCTTGAAGCCCTTGACTACCGGGCCACTGGCTGCAACATCCTTGCCGTATACAGCCTTGAGTGCAGTAGCAGCCAGGCGCTCGCCCACCTCTACCTTGCGGGGGGGATGCACATCGCTGTTGGTGGAGCCCAGGTCCATGGTCACCACGCACTCCACGCCGGGCATCTCCTCTGCCACTTCGGACTGCACCTGACGGAACTCCGGCCAGTAGGCGCGCAACTTGGCTTTATCATTGATACGCGGAAGCTGCACCTGCAGGAAGGGAAGATCTTTCTTGCCCAGCTTATCGCGCCAGGAAGAAATAAGATCCTTCAGCAGCTTCTTGTTCTGCTCATTGTCCAGAATCTCGGCATCGGACTCACCCTGGTACCAGATAACACCAGCCACGGGGAAGCCTTCCCACTGTTCGATACCGGTCTCATACAAATAGGACGGCGCATAGGGATGCAGCGAAAAATCGCCACCGGGGCCCACATTCTGCTGGGCGCGGCCACGCACCCAATCGCTGGCGAACTTGCTCTTCACCCAGTCATTCCCCTGGCAGCCGGGGTATTCCTTTCTCACCACGTCACGGGGAATCCAGGCCAGCATGTTCGAGCCGCCCAGGGAGGCATGAATCACCCCCACCGGCACCCCCAGCTGCTTCTGCAGCTCCTGGCCGAAATAGTAGCCCACAGCACTCATGCGCGGAGACGTGGCAGGAGCACTCACAGCCCACTTACCTTCGTACATGCGCTTTTCCTTCACTCGCTCCAGCAGTTCCGGCGTGTAGCGGGGCGGGCTGGTGTGCACCTGAGGCTCGCTGTGGTAGAAACGGAAATTCTCATTGGCAGACTGGTCAATGGTCTGTTTATTGTCGGGTGTCTGGTTCAGGCGCCAGAGCATATTGGACTGCCCGCTGGCCAGCCACACCTCACCCACCACCACATTCTCCACCGTGGCGCTGTCGCCCTTCTGGCGCACCTCCAGCGTCTGCCCCTGGGCATTGGCCTCCATGGGCTGCAGCACCGCCTGCCAGCGCTTGCCCTTCACCAGCGCCTTCACCTTCTGCCCGTTGAACTGCACCGTCACCGGCTCAGAAGGCTTATCCGTTGTGCCTCGCACCACCACCTCGCGCCCGCGCTGCAGAACCATGCCATCGCCATAGATAGCATCTAACTCCACAGCCGCGCACAATGGCATGGCGCCCGCCAGCATGAATAACACAAACCTGCTCATGGCTAACTCCTACCACATTCCCAGTAATAAGAAAAGCATTTTTTCAAAAAAGTGGTATAAAATGCAAAAAATTGATTTTTGAGTCAAATTCCGCTTGACTTATATTCCGATATGCTGTATATATCCGCCCCACAAAGTTATGGCAAAGAAAAGCTGGATTGAAAGAAACAAGAAGAAGGCAGCTGTCGCGGCTCGTTATGCAGACCTCCGCGCCAAGCTGAAGGCTGAAGGCGACTACATCGGTCTTACGATGCTGCCGCGCAACGCTTCCCCCGTGCGTCTCGTGAACCGTTGCGAGCTCACCGGTCGTCGTCACGCTTTCCTGCGCCGTTTCCATCTTTCCCGTATCGCTTTCCGCGAACTGGCCAACGCCGGCATGATTCCCGGTGTGACCAAGTCCAGCTGGTAAGTCCTGATATAGACTTGACAATTTTTTCACGCGGGCTATCCTATACGGACTAGCCCGCGTTGCTTTATTATCAGATGCCCATCTACGAATACATATCAGAGAATCCGGAAGACCCTGAGCGATCTTGCCGCATGTGCCGCAAGGGCTTTGAATTGATGCGCCCGGCAGACCGCGCCCCCCTCACCCACTGTATGTATTGCAAGAACCCGGTGCGCAAGAAGATTGGTAATGTGAATGTGCCGAAGATTACGGCACCGCTCTCCATCAGCGATGCCAAGAAGGCAGGCTTCACTGTGATGCAGAAGCGTGACCAGGGCGTGTACGAAAAGCTTTAATACCCGAACCATATGCAATTTTTCCTTACACCTGAAGAAATCGCCCGGCTGGAGTGGACCTATCCGAGCGTCGGCGAGATCGTGCTCTTCGTGGTGGGCATCAGCTTCTTCCTGTTTCTGAACGCCTTTTTCGTGGCGAATGAGTTCGCATGCGCCCGCGTGCGCGAAAGCCAGCTGGCCGAGGACGCGAGCGACACCAAGGCTCAGGCCTTGCGCCGCCGCACCACCCGCCACATCGTGCGCCACCTGGACACCTACCTTTCCGCCAATCAGGTGGGCATCACCTTTGCCTCTCTGGCCCTGGGTGCCATGGGTGAGCCCTTCATTGCCAGCCTCATCGAGAGCCCGCTGAGCTACTACCTGCACCTGAGTCCCACAGTGGTGCATGTCATCTCCTACACCCTTTCCTACGCCATCTTCACCTTTGCCCACGTAGTGCTGGGTGAGCTGGTACCCAAGAGCCTGGCCATCCGCAAACCGCTGCAGATTGCCCTGGCCACAGCAGTTTCCATGCACCGCTTCGCCAAGTACACGAAGTGGATTATCCTGCTGTTCAACAACACGGCCAACGCCATTGCCCACCGTGTATTCGGCGTGGACCCGCACTATGAGCCGAATGAATCCCACAGTGCCGAGGAAATTGCCCTCATTGTGGAGGCCAGTGGCCGAAGCAAGGAAGTGACGGAAACCGAGGCCGAGATTTCCATGAACGCCCTGGAGCTGAACGACCGCTCCGTGCGCGATATTCTGGTGCCTCGCAGCCGCGTGGAAGTGCTGGATATCAACAAAAGCTTTGATGAGCTGCTGGAGCAAGTGCTCACCAGCCGCCACAGCCGCTTTGCCCTGGTTTCCGGCCACCTGGACCACGCCAAAGGCTGGGTGCACGTGAAAGACATCCTCAAAATGGTGCACAGCGGCACGCGTGACATCATGGTCGAACGCCGTGAGCTCAAGGTGGTGCCCGAAACCATGAAACTGGATACCCTGCTCGACTTCTTCTCCCGCGAGCACACGCACTTTGCCCTGGTGGTGGATGAATACGGCGAGGCGCAGGGGCTGGTGTATCTGGATGATGTGCTGGAGGAGATTGTGGGCAACGACATTCAGGATGAATTCGAGACCGAAGCTGCCCGCACCTTCTTCAAGGTGGCCGAAGGGCAGTACATCGCCAGCGGTTCCATTGCCCTCTTCGACCTCGAGGAAGAGCTGCCCGGAATCGGCGAAATCGAGAAAGACAACGGCATTTCCACCCTCAGCGGCTACATCACCGACCACCTCGGCCACCTGGCCGAGTGCAATGAGCAGATTCGCCTGCGCGATTACCTTATCACCGTCATCGGAACCGATGGCCGACGTGTGACCCAGGCTCGTCTGGAGCACTCCCCGCTGGAGGAGGACGGCGATGACGACGACCTCGACGTGTAATCCTTACCCCAGAACCACATATGCATATCTACGAGTCACTTTCTCTGGCCCCCACGGGCTTCATCATGGGCATGATACTCATGCTGCTGAGCCTGTATGTTCTGCTCTGCCCGGAAAAATTCCGCCGCCAGCTCACCAGCGTGCACGCCAAAAGCAGCGCCGGCACCGTGCTGCTGGGCATCGATTTCCTGTGGGTGGCGCTGCTGCTCTTCAAGGCAGACTGGAACCCGCTGTGCATGCCGCTGTTTGAGTTCGAGAGCTTTCGCGGCATTCTCCTCATCCTCTGCCCGGTTATCTGGTTTGTGATGAGCAGCATGGCCAAGGAACAGCTCTTTGCACGCGCGCTGGGCTTTTTACTGCTGCTCATGGCCATTGTTCCCATGAGCGCAGCCTTCCTCAAGGACCCGCACTCCCGCATCCTCATCCCCCTGTGGTGGTACCCGGTGCTCACCGTTGCCATGTTCTGGGTGGGCAAGCCCTACCTCTTCCGCGACTGGATGAACTGGCTGGGCCAGCGTCCGCGCCTCATCTCCGGCCTTGCCGTGTTCAACTTCATCTACGGTCTGAGCATCTGCACCTGCGCCGGCCTGTTCTGGTAACCCCTTCATCACCCTGCCATGATTTCCCTTTATACCGCCGATTACGTAGTCACCCAGAATGACGCTCGTGACATTCTGGAAAAGGCCGCTATAGCCGTGGAAGACGGCAAAATCCTCTCCGTGGGGCATACAGACCTGCTCGAGATTCTCTTCCCGGATGCCCGCCGCGTGGATTTAGGCAAAGCCGTCATCATGCCCGGTCTTATCAATGCCCACACGCATGTCTCCATGAGCCTGCTGCGCGGGTATTCAGATGACAAGGCACTCATGGACTGGCTCACGCAGGATATTTTCCCGGCAGAGGCACGCCTCACCCCCGAACTGGTGGAGCTGGGGGCCATGTTCTCCCTTGCAGAGATGATTCGTACCGGCACAACCGCCTTCTACGACATGTACATGCACCAGAACAGCGTGTTCCGCGCGGCGGACAAGCTGGGCATGCGTGCGGTCATGGGCGAAAGCGTCACGCAGTTCTTCCCCTCGCTCACCTGCAAGGATGCCGAGGCCTATTTTGACCTCGTGCGCGCCCAGGCAGAGGCATGGAAAGGCCACCCGCGCATCCGCCAGGCCGTGCTGCCGCACGCGCCCTACACCACCAATGCCGACTTGCTCACCAAGTGCCGCGCCCTGGCAGATGAGACCGGTGCCCTCTTCGGCATGCACCTGGCAGAGACCGAGGCCGAAACCCAGACCTGCCTGCAGAACTTCGGCATGCGCCCCATTCCGTACTGCGAGAGCCTGGGTCTGCTCCAGCCGGACAGCACCTTCTTCCACGTAGTGCATGCAGATGAGCACGATATGGAGCTGCTGGCTGAAGGCCGCTGCACTGTGGTGCACAACCCCGCCAGCAACATGAAGCTGGCCAGCGGCGTGGCCCCCATCGGCGCCATGCAGCGCTACCACATCCCCGTGGCTCTAGGCACCGACGGCCCCGCCAGCAACAACGCCCAGAACATGGTGCGTGAGATGTACATGGCCAGTCTCCTGCAGAAGGTCACGCACCTCGACTCCACCGCCTGCCCCGCCCAGATGGCGCTCGACATGGCCACCCGCGGCGGCTCCGATGCCCTGCACGACCCGCTTATCGGCATTCTGGAACCCGGCATGAAGGCCGATTTCATTGCGCTGGATCTCACCACACCGAACATGCAACCGGTGCACAACATCGTGTCCAACATTGTGTACGCCGCCTCCGGTCTGGAAAACAAGCTCACCGTGGTCGATGGCCAGGAACTCTACCGCGACGGCCAGTTCCTCACCTGCGATTACGCCGCCCTCTGCGCAGAGCTTCAGGCCATTCACGGCTGGCAGAAACAGAATTAAGGTGAAGCACACGGCACTGGAAGACCTGAGCTGGGCGGCCATCGATTTTGAATCCGCCGGCACCGCACCGGGCGAGACTGACTGCCCGGTGCAGATTGGCATCGTACGCGTGGAGGGGCTGTTCTCTGAAACGCCCCGCCTCTTCACCAGCTACATTGCCTGCAACCGCCCGGTGCGATGGAGCGCCGCCAGAGTGCACGGCATCACCACCGACATGCTGCGCGATGCCCCGGCCTATGCCTCGCTCTGGCCGCAGATTCGCGATATGCTGCGCGGCGCCGTAGTGCTGGGGCATAACCCCGCCACGGAAAAACGCTTCCTGCGCAGCTTCCCCGGCCACGGATTCGGCCCCTGGGTGGATACCCTGGCCCTGGCCCGCCAGGCCGCGCCGGATTTACCGGACCATTCCCTTTCCTGTGTGTGCGAGGCCCTGGGCATCACCGATACAGTCACCGCCCTGGTAAATGACTCCACCCACGCCCGCTGGCACGATGCTCTTTACGACGCCGCCGCCTCCCTCCAGCTGCTCCGCACTCTGGTCAGCGCCCTCAGCATGCACCGCACCACCCTGCAGGACATTGCTTTCGCCGTAAGCGATAGCTGAAGCGAACAGCAAAATTCAGGCGGGCCAAAGGCCCGCGGAATTCTCTAATAGTCAATAGTCAATCGTCAATAGACACCCCCTTCACTCCCACGCCTGGGTAGTTCGGGCGGCGAGCTTCTGGTCCAGACTCAGCAGTTCATCTATGCGGGAACCGCAGAGAGTCATGATATCCACAATCTCCTCCACCTGCAGCTCTTCCTCCACCTGCTCCTTCACATAATCGAAAAGGAGGCACTGGGTGGCGTATTCCTTCTGCTCGCGGCAAAGAGTGAGCAGCTCGTGAATCGAGGCCGTGATGCGGCGTTCATGCTCCAGCGCCATGCGGAACAAATCCAGCGGCGTTTCCCACTTGTATTCCGGTGCCACCACACTGGGGATGAGCACCTTCGCCCGGCGGTTCTCCAGATGCGAGACAAAACGCAGAGCGTGGCCGCATTCCTCGCGGTATTGCTCTCGCATCCAATGCCCCATGCCCGGCAGGCCGTATTGGCGCAGGTTCCCGGAAAAGGCAAGGTAAAGGAAAGCAGACTCAAACTCCAGCTTGATCTGCCGGTTCACAGCATCAACAATAATCGGGTTCATACCCGCGTATCATAGCCCATCCTGCGCAGGAATAGTATCACTGTTAGTCCAACACAATTTGTCGGCACGAAATGCCGACAAATCATACCTGAACGCAGCGAAGGTATTTCATCCTTTGCAACAGCAAAGGATTTCATGCACCGCTGGCGGTGCTCTCATGCCGCCGACAGGCGGTATTTCATACACGCGTAAACGGGTATTTCATTGAGACCCGCGCCGGCGGGACGACTATTCCATGCCGCATGGAATAACAAAGGAGAATTTAATTCTCCGCTTCTAATAAGTCGAAGTTACCAGCAAAATGGGAGTTTGGCGAATGCAGATTTCAGAAGTCAGAATGCAGAATTGTGAGTTTGTATGCGGCGTTTGCCGCACCTGTAAACAAAATTACCTGAGAAATCTCAGGTAATTTTCATTTCTTTGCGCGGCCGCCAGGCTGCGCACTAACTGCTTATTCTGCATTCTGCGTTCTGAAATCTGCATTCCTACAAATCTCCATTTGCAGTGTTTTTATAAGTTCCCACTTGTAAATTGTACTTCCAGGTGACAGGAAGCAGGCTTGCGCAATGCGTGGTATCATGGCAAACTGGTACAGTAGTGAACAATATGCAGCAGACACGTTTTTCCCGGGTGCTTCTTTGCGTGGCACTCTCACTGCTGCTGCATGGGCTTCTGGCATGGCTGATTCTGCTGATGCCGCCACAGGAAAAAGTGAAACTCCAGGAGAAACCGCGTAAAGCACGGGCTGTGCAGGTGCTGCGCACCGCTGCCCGCAAGAAGGCAGATGTGCAGAAGAAGCAGGCGGCCGAGGCTCCGCAGAAGCCTGAAGCACCGGCAGAAGAAAAACCCTTTGCCAAGACCAGCGCCGATACGCCGCAGGCCCTGCCCGACCAGCCGGACTACGAGGGCAAGCGCAACACCCGCGCTGCCAGTGCGCCGGATGCCGCCCACCGCCGCGCTGATACCCCAGCCCCCGCCCAGAATGGCGAGGAAAAGGAGGAACTGGTCACCTTTGACCAGAAGCGCCAGGAAGGCGACCTGGAACACGAGGGCAGGAACGAGGCTGCAACTCAGCCTGCTCCCCCAGCCCCGCAGCCCCAGCCGCCCCTGCCCCCCACTCCACCCGCAGAGGCTCCGGCACAAGGCCAGGAGGCCGGCACCGATTCCCCGGATGCCCGGGGAAAAGACGCAGAGGACACCCTCATCGATGCCACCAAATCCCTCACCCTCAGCGATGACCTGAGCGGCCATCTCCAGCTGCAGCAACGGCAGGAGGAAGTGCCCACCACGCTGCAGGAACAGCATGCCGCCCCCAAAGGCGCCCCCGATGGCTCCGGGAATGCCCGCCACTCACTCCCCCGCCCGCAGATGCCGCAGGTATTCTATGACCCCAGCCTGGCGCGCCAGCCCCAGCAGCCCGGATTCCGCACCTACGAACGCCGCAGCCGCAGCAGCGGGCGCTTTGTGCTGGGACGCGGCGCCGCCCTCAATGTAGCATCCACCCCGCGCGGCATATATGAAGCGCTGGTCTACCGCCGCGTAGCGCATTTCTGGTACATGGCCTGCGATGAACACCGCGGCGATATCATCCCCGGCACCATCGCCATCAGCCTGCGCATTACCAAGCGCGGGCAGATAGACAGCATGGCGCTCATCCGCCGCAGCGGTGCCAGCATCAGCCAGCAATCCTTCACCTTCAAGGCTATCCGCAAAGCCAGCCTGCCACCCATGCCGCAGGAAGTGCAAGCCGACGTCATCGGCGAGCTCATGGAACTCATCTTCGAATTCAACTTTGACTAATTAACCCACCAGACCACCATGCACGAAACCATCCGTCAATTCTTTGCCGCCTGTCATCCCTTCGGGCTTCCCCTGCTTGCCTGCTCCGTCATCATGCTGGCAGCCATCCTGTACCACATGCTCTTCACCCGGCGGCACAAATGCCTGCCCCGGCTCGAAGCCGCCGCCGAGGGTCGCATTTCCCCGGAAGCCGTGGCACAGACTTTCCCACAGGATGAACTGGCGCAGGTGCTCAGCTTCCTCTGCACCCAGCCCGCCGGCCCTGCGCTGGAGCAGCAGGTGGAGGCCCGACTCCGCTGCATCATCGACCGCCAGCGCGCCGGGCTAGCCACCATCAGCATCATCACCACCATTGCCCCCATGCTCGGCATTCTGGGCACCGCCTGGGGTCTTGTGGACATCTTCGGCGTATTCGGCACCCCGGAGGCGCAGGACGGCATTGCCCTGGGCATCTCCAAAGCGCTCTACACCACCATCTTCGGTCTGGCCATTGCTGTGCCCGGCACCATTGCGCTGAGCTGCTTTGAGCGCGCTCTGGAGCGCCGCGCCGCCCGCATCAACCAGTGCTTCACCGACCTGCTCGCCAACCGCAACGCCTGATTCGCCAGCCATGAAGCTCTACGAACGCAAATTCGGGCAGCAAGGCATCCCCATCGTGCCCATGCTCGATATCCTCACCATCCTGCTCATCTTCTTCATTGTGCACACCGAATTCAAGCGGCAGGTCAGCGTGCTGAAGCTCGATGTACCCCAGACCCACCACCTGGCCGGCACCCAGGGAGACCGCAACAGCATTCTGCTGGAGGTGGCGGCGGACGGCAGCATCGCCTTCAACGGCAAACTCACCCCTGCCGACCAGCTCGTGGCAGATGTGCGCGAGCTCCTGCGCCAGAATCCCTCTGCCACCATCCAGCTCTCCGCCGCAGACGGGGCCTCCATGGGCCGTTTCATCGAGGTGCTCGACACCCTCACCGCCGCCGGGCTTGATACAGAACAGGTTCCCGTGCGCATTGAGTATTCTCCTGCCCCATAAGAACGGAAACTCAACGCGAAAAAAACGCAGAACCCCGCGTTATATCGGGCTTTACATCTTGACTCGCTGCTCTTTTCTGCTATAGTGGGAGAGTTGTAGAAAGCTTTCTGCAACCGTACCATTTCCCCCACTTTCTCCAGCACCATGAAACTCCACCTGAATCTTTCCCTCCGCCGCGCCCTGCTCGCCGCCATGGCTCTCGTCGCCACGCTGGCATCACCAGCCCAGGCCGGTCTTGCAGATGAACGCTACGACCTGCAATACTATCTGGATTTCAGCTACAACAGAGGCATGTTCACCGCAGGTGCCAGCAATATCGAGGTGTTCTACAAAAATGGCGGGAGTGCCAGCAACCCGGTCATTGCCATCATGCCCAATCTGGACAGTTTCGGCAGCAAGGGCGAACTGTTGCCGATTGTAGGCTTCTCTGACGCAGGTGGTTCCGGTCTGATTGCTCCCCAGTTTCTGGAAAGTGCCGCTCACTGCGGTGAAACAGACGTAAGTTTCGTGACTCAGAACGGAAGTTACGGCATTTCCTATTCCTCGACGGGCTATAGCTCTCAAGGGGGCATTGCCACAGCGGACTGGAGTATCCAGCGTCTCGACAAAATTGTCACGGAAGTGGCTTACACTCCCTACGCCACCGATGAGTTCATGCGGACGCTGAAGCAGAACACCTGGATGTACCGTGTGGGCGAAGGTACCAGGTTGGATACCAGCGGCGGTGTTCAGACGAATGGCAGTGCCATGGGCGGTCTGCTCAATATCGAAAACATTCATCAAAAAGGTAATAACACATGGATTATCTACTCAGTCCTGAGAGAGGAGGATACACCGGGGGATGTCGCTCCGCCTCTGCAAATCAGCTGTACCGCCGGTGACAGCGGCAGCCCGGTTTATGCATGGGATGCTGAGAACCAGCGCTTCGTGCAGGTGGGTTTCTGCTCCGGTGCTAACAAGCTCGAAGGTTACAACAGTGATGTGTACATCGACCACAACCCGACGGCTATCGAAAACTTCATGGCTTCCTGCACCACCAATGCCCATGAGTTTTCCGGCACGGAAACCATCATCTGGGGTAAACAGGATACCACCAGCGGCAAGGGGATGCTGACTCAGGGCAGCACCGGAGTGGAATACATCGGCAGCGGCAGCGATAATACATCCTACGACCACAAAGGGCTTTCCTTCAGCACAGAAGACACCACCAACACCCAGGTACTGGAGCTTCAGGGCAGCGTGAACATGGGAGCAGGCTCCCTGAGCTTTGACAAAGGCTCGTGGAAGCTGACCGAAACCGAACCCGCAGCTGAAAACACCTTCAACAGCGCCGGCTTCATTGTGAACAGCGGCGCAGACCTCACGCTGGAACTCACCGGGGCCTCCAACGAAGAGTGGCGCAAGGTGGGCGAGGGCACCATGACCATTGCAGGCAGCGGCAATAACGAGGCCACCCTCCGTGTAGGCGGTGGCACTACGGTGTATAATGTCACCTACGATGAAGCCGGCAATGTGACGGGCTGTACTCTGGGTAACAAAGGTGAAACCCGTCTGGACCGGACGGATGGCTATGCGGCTTCCTCTGTCCGACTGGAAGGCGGTGTGGCCATCCTCGTCCTCATGCAGGACGGGCAGTTCAAGACCAACAGCGTGGCAGGTGATACCTTCTCCTTCGGCAATGCCGGCGGTTTGCTGAACCTCAACGGCCACGACCTCAGCTGGGGGGTCATTAATCAGTACGGCTCTGAAACCGGAGCCCGCATCGGCAACATGACCACACAGGATAGAGTCACCCCGAACAAGACTTCCACCTTCACCTATACCGGCACCGGCACCTTTGCCGGCTGTTTCATGGATGAAGGCGCACAAAGCACCGCCCAGCTGGCAGTGAAATACAACAACGCCGACAACGGCACCTGGACCCTCACCGGCAACCACACCAATGTCGGCGGTTTCACCGTCGAGGCCGGCACACTGAAACTCCAGGGCAGCCTGACCCCGCATGCTGGCGGCATGAGTGATGCCAACGACTGGACTTATGCAACCCTCAGCGGTTCCAATGTCACCGTGAAAGACGGTGCCACCTTCCAGCTTTCTCATCATGCCCTCATGCAGGGGGATATCACGGTGGAAAGCGGCGGCAATCTGGTCATCAACCAGACCGTGAATGCAGACTACGAATCCATTCAGGGCAGTCTGCAGCAGAACATGCACGGCAGCCAAGGTACAGGCCTGTTCAATTCTCTGGTGGGCAATGTGTATCTCAACAGCACCGCCGGTACGCTTGACAATCCCGGCAAAGTTGCTTCCATGGTGGTAGATACCAACTCCTCCGTCATTACCACCCTGAAGGGCAATGTTATCAGTGATACGTCCGGCAGTACCGGTTTCGTTTCCTTCACCAAGCAAGGTTCGGGCATTTTTGTGGTGGACGGGCAGATGCAGGTGGCTCGCGGCACTGTTAATGAAGGCGGTCTTGTCATCAAGGACTCCACCGGATTCCTCGGCTTGCGTACAAGCTGGACCATCGGCGAACAAGGATTCATGGCTATCGAAGGGCTGGATAATCAGACCGCAGTCAACTGCATCAGTACCGGGTCGAGCGGTGTTCTGGCACTCACCGGTGATCAGGCAACCGAATTGCAGAACCTTGGTATACGGTCTAATCTCATCATCGGTGCCTGGGGCGACATAAGCTACGGCACTGCAGATGCCACACTTAGCACCGTGACAGATGCCACCTATGGCAATGTGTGGCGATTGGGTGGCGGCACCGGCACGCTGACCGTCAATTTCAAGCTTACCGGGGATGCACACCTGCTTATCGGCAATGAGTGGTCCAGCGGCACGGTGCATCTCACCAACACCGCCAATGATTTCACCGGTGATATATACATTCAGGGTACCGGCAACAAGCTTACCTATGTGGATGGTGCTTTGGGGGCTGCCAGAGTCAACCTCACCTACGGCAATGCCATCGCCTTCAATGATGCCAGCCAGCTGAGCATCATCAAGGAAGGTTCGAATGGCGTGATTGCAACGTCTACGAGTGGTAATCTGGATTTGAGCGGTACCTCGCTTTCTCTGGGAGCCAACGGTACTTTCACCTACACCGGGACCCTCACGGTGGATGACACCTATCACTTCGGTGGCAGCGGGGATCTGACGCTGGATACTGAGCTTTCCGGTGCCTCGTCCATGAAGATAGATGGTCAGGGGACAGAAGGAAGCAGCGTGACGTTCGCCCGGGAAAATGCCTTTGCCGGCGACATTACCGCCGGCGGTGGCATGGAACTGGCAGAACCGAACAGCAAAGGACAGATTAACATCCACGCAGGGCACGCCAACGCTCTGGCCGCCACATCATCCGTAGTACTGAACAAGGGTGCTGTGTTGCATACGGACGGCAACGACATCTGCGTGCAGAACCTCACTGCCAACGCAGGCTCTCTCATACGCAATGAAGGCACCTCCTCCGGCAATCTGCTGCTTCGTGTAACGGAAGGCACTTCCACCACGATAGCCGATGGCGTACTTGTTGACAGCGCCGATACCTCTGCCCTTCATCTGGTCAAAACCGGTAAGGGGACGCTGACCATGGCCACGAACAGCAGCTGGACAGGAGGTATGACGATTTCTGAAGGAACTGTCTTCGCTACCCTGAGCGGGGATGGTTATCTCAATGCCAGCGGCGGTATCGGTTCATCTTCATCCGTTATTAATCTTGAAAAAGAGGGCACCCTGCAGCTGGTCATCGGAAAGACCAACGGTTCGGATAGAGGTAAGCTGGGAAGTACGCTTCTGCCTCAGACGGTGCTTGGTTCAGGTACGATTGTGCTGTCTTCAGGTGGTGAGGCATTGTTGTTCTCTAATCAGCAGCCCACGTTTAATGGTACGGTTCAATTAAAAGATAACACGCGCCTGTACATCGGCGATATTCACGGGGATATTAATTACAACTCCGTCAACAATTTGAAAGCTCTTGCCGGTTCTACTGTTGTGGTGGAGTCCGGCAGCCAGGCAAAAGTGACCAATACGCACCGCTGGGGCAAACAGGCGGCAATAAGCACGACGGCTAATTTCACCATCAGTGGTAATGGTTATGCAGGCCTTACGAATTGGAATATTCTGGCCTCCCGGTTGACCTCTGGCGCATTGGCTATTGATAATAACTCAACGGTGTATGGCAACATCACCCTGGCTGATGATGCCATGATTTCTTCCAGCTCCGCCGGTACATTGAAATATTATTCACCGCTGTCCGGATTAATTCCTGGAGATACCTCAGGGTATCCGAATAATGCTACCTATGGTACCATAAACCACCTGGGCGGTAACATCCGCGGGCGGATTCTGGGCGAAGGTAAGACGCTGACCTTCGGCGGCAATGAAGGCATGACCATCACCGCCGATTCGGCCAACACCTTCGGCGACCTCATCATCGCCAGCAGCAACGGCAACAATGATGACAAATTTGCCCTGCGGCTCAACGGCGGCAAGGCTGAAAGCCAGACCAGCACCGCACTGGGCACCGGCAAGGTGACCATCAACGATGGGCTTATTCTGCGTCTGGCCGGCACCGGCACCGCCAACCAGAGCGATGTGGTCTACACCTACGCCAACAATATCGATGCCGGAAATGGCGCCACTATCCAGAGCTACAACATCACCAACAAGCTCACGGGAGTTGTGACGGCTGCGGGTGACCTGAACCTTGCCACAGCCCAGGGCGGCGTGTTGAATCTGGCCGGCGGCGTTTCCGGTACCGGCACACTGAATATCGGAGCGGGTTCTGACATTATTCTCGGCAGCGCGGCGGGCGCCACCTTCGAGGGTTCTGTGAATGCAGGCAGTGGAGCAATCCTCACGCTGGACAGCCCGACCGCACTCAGCAACAGCACAATCATTACCGGAACAGACTCCCTCTTCCTCAACCTGCATGGCACAGCGGACTACACCTTGGCCGGTATTACAACAGAGGCTTCTCAGGCTCAGGATATGGGTGCGGTTCTGACACTTGGCTTTGATTTCACAAACGTCACAACTCAGAACTACACAACTCTTTCGATTGGTCGTATTACGGCAACTTCCACCCTCATTAACCTGCAACTGAATCTGCTCGAGGAGCTGGACAATGGCACCTATGTACTTATCGATGGGAGGACAGATGACTCCTTGTCATCCATATTCAGCTTGTCCGATGATCTGGATGGGCGTCTAAGCCTGAGCCGCAACAACGGACAGGTGATTCTGACAGTGGGCAATGACAGCCGATTCTTCTGGTCATCCGACGAGAACAGCGGCCTGTGGAATACCTCTGACACTAACTGGAAGAAAGATGGTAACGAAGGCACTATAGCCTACTCTGCCGGTAGCGATGTGATGCTGAATGCCTCCGGCCTCAGCACCCCTGGCACGCACGAAGTCATCACAGTGGCTGAGGATATCTCTGCCGGCAGCATCAGTGTGAACTCGCTGTATGAGCTGAGCGGCAGTGGCAGCCTGAGTGGTTCGAAGCTCACCGTGGCCGCGGGTGGTTACCTGGAACTGGGTGCAAATGCCACCTTTACCGATGGCGTTCTGGTGAACAATGCCAGACTGGAAGTAGACGCGAATACGCTCGCCGCCCATGTAACAGCGGAAAATAAGGCCCAGGTGGCGCTGAATGGCACGGCTGTTCAGGGTAATATCACCGTCAGAGAGAACTCCACTGTGGCTTTGGATGCCTCTTCTGTTACGGGCAGTATTGCCGTGAGTGAGGAATCCTCTCTCTCCATGAATAACGCCAGCGTGTCCGGCTCCATCAATCTGAGTGGCACAGGTAGTATCATCACGGAGAACAACAGTAACTCCGAAGGTTCTGGCGTGGCCAGGCTTTCCGGCTCGCTCAATGCGGACGGCAGCGGTAGCCTGAGTCTGATTGATGGCTCAGTAACGTTGAATCATACGATAGCACTGGATTCTCTTTCCATTGCCGGAGGTAAGACTGTAACCATCTGGAACGCAGAAGCCACATCGGGCGCAGACAAGAATATCAAGAGTGTAGAGCTCGGTGCCGGAGCTGTTCTTCAATCGAATGACCGGGCCGAAATGACCAGCAGCACAGGCCTTGGCATCGTGCAACTGAACGGCAACAGTGCTACCATTCAGGATGTACACCACTCCGGCTCATTCACAGTGGATACGCTGAAGCTGGGTGCCGGTATCAGCAGCGCTACGCTTAACCTCAAGAAACAGGCAGCATCCACCTGGAGTACTTTGTTCAAACTGGGAAATGAAACGTCTGAATCAGGTAATTTTGCCGGTACTATTGCCCTGAACGAGTCTCATAATGGCTCTAAGCGTTCAGCTTTCCTCATTCTGGGTAATAAGGATATTGCAAAGAATGCCGTCATCGACTTGCTGGAAGCCCAGTCTGCTGATGCGCACATTGGTCTGGGTATCAATACAGCTTCCGCCACCATTGCGGGTCTGAATTCCACTGCAGCCGATGCCGGACAAGCCAAGCTCTTCTCCGGCACCATCAATGAAAGGGCGGCATGGAATACGGGAGATACTTCAGCGCCCGGCACAGTCGGCACAGCCCTGCGTACGCTTACTATCGACACAGTGACAGGAGGCAACTACACCTTCCATGGTGAGGTGCTGGGCAACCTTAACCTGGTGAAGGATGGCGCAGGCAAGCAGACCTTCAGCGGCAATTCTGCCAAATTCAACGGCAGTATTGAAATTCTGGATGGCACACTGGCCTTGACGGGCGATGCTCTGAACATGCTGTCTACTGCTTCCCGTGTGGACGTAAACGGCGGCACGCTGGATCTGAGCGCAATGAACTTTGAGATCAGCGGCGGTATCAGCCTGAGCTCCACCTTCAGCATCAGCGAGACCGGTGCACTGCAGTTCGGCAACCTCAGCAAGGATACAACATACAGCATCTTTGATCTCACCGGCGGCGGCCAGCTCAGCGGCTGGGACACCCTGACCGCATCGAACTTCATTATCAACGGAGCAAATCTTGGCGCTACTACCCGCACCAGCGTGCAGGTAAGCATGGATGGCTCATTCTCCTACAGTATTCTGGAAGATCGCGAGGTTACATGGACCGGTGACAGCACCACCTCCACATGGAGCGAAAAAGCCACCATTCCATCATGGACTACGGGCGAACCTGCCGAGAGCACTGCATTTGTCAATTTTGACAGCGTTGTCTTCAACTCCAATGCAGATCTTACGCTGGAGGGGAGTATCCATGTCAATGACTTAACTCTCTCTGAAGGCGTCAGCCTGAAAACCTCTGGCCAGCTGACGGTGCACGGCAAGACCACTCTGGGCAATGGTTTCAGCTGGGATTTCTCCGGAGATACCACACTGAAATTCACCGAAGATCAGCTGAAATCGGCCAGCAGTATTGTGGTGGGCGAAGGCGCTACGCTGGTGATGACGGGTAAAAAAACCGACCAGAACAAAACCTCCTCTGCGTTCAACAATGTAAGCGGAGCTGGTGATGTAGAGCTTAATCTGGCCATGGACAACGGTATTGGCTTCAACCTGAGTAATATTACCGGTGATATCACCGTGGCAACCGGGCGTCTGCAGATAAATACCAGCACGTTCAATGAAACCTCTTCCATCCGCGTGGCTTCCTCCAGCAGTGAACTGGTGTTCAATAATAGTTGCGAACTGAAAAATGATGTGATTCTGGAGGCTGATACTACCATACACGTTAATAAACCCAGCTCAGGTGTGTATGAGGGCCGCATTTCCGGCGACCTTCTTGGCGAGGGCAAAATGCTCAGAAAATCTGGCGGAAGCAATTTGATTCTGGCCGGACGAACCGTGCTGAAAGAGCTCGAAACCAACACTGGCAAAGTCATCATTGACAGCATCTCTGCCTATATTGAGACAGTGGATGGTTCTATAAACGGTAGCGCCACTGGCTCCTTGTACCTGTCACAAAATGCCATTCTGAATGTGACCGGCGATGTCTTGAGCCGCAGTAACACAGGCATTCACCTGGAGAAGGGAGCTGTGCTGGCACTGCTTGGTCATGGTGTCACCATCATCAATGAAAAGGGAGAAGACACATCTCTGAAAGCCACCAACGCGAGCCAGAAATATTCATTAGCCTCAACGAACTATGAGGTAAAGAATGCGCGAGTCGTATACACCGGCAGCGAGGACGCAACGCTGAGCAATATGCTGACCAACGTCACGCTGGAAAACTCAATCAGCAACGCAGCCGCCCCTGCCCTGGAAGATGGCTCCGAAAGCACCTTCTATGCCGGCAGTACTCTGAAGGTCACAAATGCTGATAACACGCTTAACGGAGTCATTGCCTACGGTGGTGATGTAGCGCTGCATAATCTGCAGGATGGTACTTCTCTGAATCTGCTTGAGATTGCCACAGGCCGCACCGTATCGGCCTATGTGGGAAGCCAGCTGGATGAGAAATCAACCATCACAGTGACCGAAACAGCTCAACTGGGAAGTGCATCTGTGCTGAACGCCAGCCTGACTCTGGCAAATGGCGCCACACTGGAAATGGATGCCTTCCAGACAGAGCCTGTAATACTGACCGGCACACTAACCTTTGCCGGTCAGGTAGAATTGGGCAAGAACCTGCTCGCAGCAGTAAACGCCCTGAGCGGGCGTGATGAACTGGTGCTCTTCACCGGTCTCAGTGACGTGATTATGCCCACTGTAACAGCCGGAGATCTGGAAAGCCCACAGGTACTGGCCAACTCCGTGTTCAGTAACGTACAGAATGAAAACCTGTATGTGAACTACCAGGTCATCGATAACGTGGGCTTCCTGATGGTGGTTCACGTTCCCGAGCCTACAACGACAACCCTGAGCCTGCTGGCTCTCTCGGCTCTCGCTGCACGCCGCCGCAGAAAATAAAAGCAATCGCAGGCGTCCCGCCTCGGCGTAG